>JBLMYN010000161.1:0-4241 GCA_050258305.1 Actinomycetota bacterium | reverse complement strand
CGCGCGCCGGGTCTCAGCACCGGCAGGAACCGCTCTCAGTTGCTCTCGAACAACCGCCAAACGCAGACCACGCTCATGCAGCAGTTCGGCGGCAAAGCACTTCTCTTCCCGCAGGAGTCCCAGCAACAGGTGCTCCGTTCCAATGTGCTTATGCGAAAGCGCCTCCGCCTCCTCGGCTGCGTGGGCGAGAATCCGCCTGCATTCTTCACTCAGCGGAAGATCCACTGACGTTGAGACTTTTCCGCGTATCGGCGTGCTCTGCTCGATCTGCCGCCGGATGCCCTCTAAATCGGCATGACTCCGGAGAAAGCGATTCGTTAGAGATTTGTCTTCCCGCAACAGCCCGAGCAGCAGATGCTCGGTTTCAATGGCAGGACTGCCGAACTGGCTGGCTTCGTAGCGGGCAAAGAAGATAACGCGACGGGCTTTCTCGGTATATCGTTCGAACATTAAGGCCTTCTTTCCTGGCCGGAAAGGTCCGAAAAACATTGTAAGCAGATTCACAGCAATACCCAACCGCGCTGGTCGCATCACGGCAGGTCAGCATTTACAATTTGTGTGATTCATGGCAAAGGAGAGGAAGCACACATGCAAAGAACGGCAAGCGCACATTGGAGTGGCGGTCTGAAGGATGGCAAAGGCACTCTCAGTTCGCCCAGCGGCGTTCTCAAAAGCACGCCTTATTCTTTCGCGACTCGTTTTGAGTCTCAGCCGGGCACGAACCCCGAGGAACTGATTGCCGCGGCCCACGCCGGCTGCTTCAGCATGGCGTTGTCAGGACAGCTCGGCAATGCGGGCATGACGGCCCAGTCCATCGATACCACGGCGACGGTGACCCTGGAAAAGCAGGAATCCGGGTTTGCAGTTACTTCGAGCCATCTCCAGGTAAGGGTCAAAATTCCCGGCGGCGACAAGGCAAAATTCGAGCAAGCCGCGAAAAATGCCGAGGAAGGCTGCCCTATCTCCAAACTGCTGAAGGCCAAAATTACCATGGACGCGCAGCTCGAGACTTAAGGAGCCAGGAACAAGCAAAAAAGCAAAAGCCGCAGCGCCGACATGGTGCGCTATGATGGGAGGAGTCTTTTTGTCATCTTCATTCGGAGTCATGGCGCGATGCGCAGGTTCGTGACTGCGGCTTGCGTGCTGGCCGTAAGCCTTGCGGCGCCGGCACTCCTGACCGCGCAGACGATTCAAGTCTCACCCGATCCGGGCCCCATGGCGAAAGAGGTCCGCTCAGAGTTTCTGTACGCCTGGAACTCGTACAAGAAATACGCCTGGGGACACGACGAACTTAAGCCTATCAGCCGGTCATATCGCGACTGGTATGGCGTATCTCTTTATGTCACCCCGGTCGACGCGCTGGACACCATGATCCTGATGGGGCTTAATGACGAGGCCGATAAGACCCGTCAACTCATCGACACCAAACTCTCTTTCGACCAGGATATTGAGGTCAAAAACTTTGAGGTGACCATACGGCTCCTGGGCGGCCTGCTCAGCGCGTATCAACTCACCGGAGACAAACGCCTGCTGACCCTCGCCGACGACCTGGGCACGCGCTTGCTTCCTGTATTCAATTCCCCAACCGGCATGCCGTACGTGTACGTCAATCTGAAAACCGGGAAGACGCGGGGCGCGGTGAGCAATCCTGCAGAGATCGGAACGCTGCTGATTGAGTTCGGCACGCTCAGCAAACTCACGGGCAAGCCCGTTTACTACGACAAGGCCAAACGCGCTCTGACGGAGTTGTACAGCCGAAGGTCAAAGCTCGGACTGGTAGGATCAAGCATCAACGTGGAAACCGGGCAGTGGGTTGATACAACCAGCAGCATCGAGGGCGGAACAGACTCCTATTACGAGTACCTGCTGAAATCGTGGCTGCTCTTCGGTGATAAAGATTGCGAACGCATGTGGAAGGAAAGCATCAAAGCCGTCAATAAATATCTGGCCGACAATACCAAAACAGGACTGTGGTACGCCCAGGTGGATATGAACACCGGCAAACCTGTTTCAACTCATTTTGGAGCGCTGGATGCCTTTTTTCCCGCTGTACTTGCGCGTTCGGGAGACAAGGACCGGGCAAAGCGGTTGCAGGAATCAGCGTTCAAAATGTGGAACACCTGGGGCATTGAGCCCGACGAGATCGATTATTCGGTCATGAAGGTTCTTTCCCCGGAATACCCTCTTCGCCCGGAAATCATGGAATCAACGTACTATCTCTATTTTTATACGGGTGACGATCGATACCTGGATATGGCGTCAACTTTTCTGGGCGATTTGTCCCATTGTTGCAAGACCAATGGCGGGTATGCCGGATTGCGTAACGTGGCAACATTGCAGCTTGCGGATGATATGCCAAGCTACTTCCTGGCCGAAACGCTCAAATACCTGTACCTGACATTTGCGCCGCGAAAAACTCTCGACCTGAACAAAGTGGTTTTCAACACTGAAGCCCACCCGATTCGCAGGACCTGGTAACAGCCAGGCACAAAAAGAGGGGCGGCTGGTTTGCCGCCCCGAGTCAGCATTGCTTTTTCCCACACCTGAAAGAAGGAGGTTATTTCTCAACCACACCGCGAAGATCTAATGCACAAACTGCTTTTCAGCTTCCTGCCTTTTCCTTATCCCTTCCGCTCTTGAAAGCGGCAAATCGTTCGTTCAACCGCGAGGAGGAGGGAAGGTCCGGGCGCGATCCATAATGACCAATTTCAGCGCGCTCTCAGGCGACTCTTCCCTGCTTACCTCGCCCACAGCATTGGCTCATCGCTACCAGCGCCAGCACCCACCTCTGTCAGACCCTTTACTGGTCTAATCCGCTTGCGCCCCGTTTAGCTTCCGTCTGCCTTTCTATATAGCAGCCATGCTGCCAAACCGATACCCATCGTAAGTTGCTGAAAATAGGTATCTTCAGACTCTTCCACCCCTCCTGGCTGTGACATGATGTCACACCTCCCGGACCTGGCTGTCACACACGCGATGTTTGCTTGTTTTTGCCGTTCAAGCGAAGATAAAGGCTCCGTGGCAAGCGAAACCATTGAGCGTCAGGAAGTTCCCCCGAGCACACCGGGCCAGGCCGGCCCGGCACAGGAATATACCCGCCGTTTGAAGCTACGCGAGGAGGAGTCGCGCCGGCTGCACGCGTATCACATCTGGACGGGGAATGCCCGAGTAATTGTCTTTGCAGCCATTTTTGTTCTTTTCTGGACGATGGGCAAATACGGCAGACCATCTGTGCCCTGGCTCATAGCAGCTATTCTCTGCTTTATCGCCCTGGTGGCATGGCACCGGCGAATTCTGCGCGCCAAGAACGTGGCTGACTACGCCATCAACCTCTATAACCGCGGGCTCGCCCGGATTGAAGATCGCTGGAGCGGAGTCGGCGACACGGGCGAACAATTCAACCGTCCAGACCATCTTTATGCAGAAGACCTCGATATTTTAGGCCATGGCAGCCTGTTCCAACTTCTGTGTGCCGCGCGATCCCGCATGGGAAAAGAGTGCCTGGCAGACTGGCTGCTGGCGCAAGCCGGACCCGATGAGGTACGGGATCGGCAGATCGCTGTATCAGAACTGCGCGACAAGCTGGATGTGCGCGAACAACTGGCGCTGGCAGGCGATCAGGAATCGATTGAGGCAGACCCGGCAAAGTTAAAACAATGGTCGGAAGCGCGCATTGATCTTAGCTATCGCCGGTGGTGGCCTGTTGCGCTTGCTTTGAACATCTTCAGTATGGCGGCTTTGGCCTACGCAATTGCGGGCTCGGTTATGCACGGAGACGGTTCCTGGATCCCCTTTGTGGCCATGCTGGTGATCAACAGAGTGGTCTTGCAAATAGTCAAGCCGCGGTTGCAGGCGCTCTTCGCAGGGCTGGATCACGCATGCCGGAATCTTGCCTCCCTTGCAGCCATATTGCGCATTCTCGAAGACGAACGATTTGCCGCGCCTAAGCTGCAGGGATTGCGCCAGATGCTCTTCAGCAATAGCACCCGAGCTTCAGCATGTATCGCACGCCTCGGGACCCTATGCGATTGGGAGGAGTCGCGCCATAACATGATGGTCCTCCCTCTCGAACTCATGCTGCTGTATTCGCTCCATGTTGCTCTGGCGCTGCAAAGATGGCGTGAGCGTTACGCCCGGAATATCGTTGAGTGGCTCGATTCGGTGGCCGAATTTGAAACCCTGAGTTCGCTTGGCACGTATGCGTTCGAACACCCCGAAGACCGTTTTCCAACAATTGCCGG
>JBLMYN010000160.1:0-19131 GCA_050258305.1 Actinomycetota bacterium | reverse complement strand
TCAGGTCCCGGTCTTCCGGAGACGGCCGAAACTCTTCTTCATCCTCCGGCTTTGGATATTCCATGCCGTGCGGGATGATGATTTCCATGGCGATTTTCGGATCGAATGGCTTCACGTAGTTGTGTCGGGCGCCGTAGTGGAAGATGCCGACCACGGTCTCCTGCTCGCGTTCAGTCACGCGGAGGATGCGGCCTTCGCCTTTGCCGTCGGGCCGTATGCGGCCGAGTTCGACCAGCACCTGGTCGCCGTGCATGGCGTTGCCAATCTCGGGCGGAGGAATAAAGATGTCTCCCAGGAGCTTGCCCCGGGCACGGGCGGGGAGCGAGTCGGGCTCGGGGGTGACGAAGCCGTAGCCGTCGCGGTGCATGCGCAGCTTGCCGACGACTACATCCTGGGCGGAAGCGGAAGTGGGGAGTCCCCAGCGTTCCTTACCGATGGCGATCAGCTTTTTGTTGCGGGTCAGCTCGCGCAGGAGTTGCTCGACCGGGCGGCGGTCTTTGCCGCGGATACCGAGGTCGTGCAGGATCTGCTTGTAGCCGGCGATATGGCGCGGCTGCTTGTGGATGTAGCGGAGAATTTCAGTTTCGGTGATCAAGGTTGTAGTCCGGTTACAGATTAGCGGTCACCTGGATTTGGTTATCGGGCAATTTGGTAATTGGGTAATTGGAATCCAAACCCTCCAGCGAGCATTGCCCGTATGCCACCATCGCCGCGAATGCCCCGACGGCACCGAATCAGGTTCCCGGGTGCGCCAATTACCAGATTACCAACTTACCCAATTGCCCAATCGGTGAGGGTGCAAAGTGCCGTAATCCTCCTAGCATCATCCTAAGCGCGAATGGATTTTTTATCTAAGGGGCATGCCCGATATAAGAATTGCCAGAGTAGAGGGAATAATTACCTTTGTGACTGCGGGGTCCCCGGGCTCATGGGCGCGGACGGACCGCAGAAAAGCAGCGCCAATCCAGCAATTCTGGAATTGTCGCGGACAGCCATGAATTGGTAATAAACGTGCCACGGCCTCTCTGGTTATCCCCCAGAGAGAGCTTTTGAATCGGCAGGCAGAGTAGCGCCTGCGCGCTGCAACAACCAAACGCGAAAGGAATTACTTGAGATGTGGAAGCCTGCTAGCACGACTAGCCCGAATCCGAACCCGAGTACGACAAAACCCACCACCCCGGAACCGGAGAAATCAGTTATGAGCACGACACCTACTTTCAGCAGCGAGCCGACGCCCGTCGCCGCGCCTCGCAACGCCGTAGTCAATAGCCAGGAGCAGGCCACCATCGGCAAGTCTCTTGTGATCAAAGGCGAAGTCACCGGCTCCGAGTCGCTGTACATCGACGGCCGGGTGGAAGGCGCCATCAATCTTCCCGGCAACCGTGTCACCGTCGGCCGCAATGGGCAGATCCAGGCCAACATCAACGCCAAGGAGCTTGTGGTTCTGGGCAAGGTCAAGGGCAACATCACGGCAAGCGACCGTGTCGATATCAGGAACGAAGGATCGCTTGCGGGAGATGTGGTTTGCCAGAGAATTTCGATTGAGGACGGAGCCTATTTCAAGGGCTCGATTGACATCCGGAAGGCCAACCAGAAAGAAATGAATGGAGCGGCCACTACGGTTCCGGGCAAGAGCGAAGACCAGACCAAGCTGACTGCTGCAAGCGCCTGATCCGCAGCCCGCGTTGCGATCAGAGAGCAAATACGGTCTCTTCGAATTTGTGCAGGGTGCTTCCTGGGGAAGCACCCTGAGATTGTGTAAATGAGTTAGAAGTTTCCCATGGTAAACAAGATCCTGCAGCTGCTCTCAATCCGCTGTTCTCACAAAAAAATTTCCCAGCCCTTTGCGGCGTCATCCCCGGTGCCGATCCGGCGCGCCGTCAATGCACAGTGGGATCCCCCCGCTCCGGCCGCGCGGCACTACGTTGTCTGCCTCGACTGCGGCCACAAGCTGGAGTACGACTGGGAAAACATGCGCGTCATTGAGAAGTAATCCAGAGAAGCATCCAGAGAAGTAATTCAGAGAGGTAATTCAAGGACGCGCAGGCCGAACCGGCACAACGTGCGAAGCACTCGCCCGGTTCCGCCAGTGTTCGCCGACCAACCTTCCTCTACGCCGATGGCGCTCCCTGCCTCTTTCCAGCCGCGTAGATCATTTTAAAAAAGGACGTGAAGCAGTTTGTTCCTGTTAGCCACGAATTTCATTTTCGCCACCAACCTTCCCGCGCTTTACGTGCGGCTCTGTTCTTACGCCGCGCGCCTGTTCGGATTCAGCGACTACCGCCACATCGTCACCAGCCGGCGCTGCAGGGTGCGCGCTTCATCAATGCCCAGCGCGATCGTCAGAAGCAGGTAGGCCACACCGTAGGGCAGCAGGATTTCCACGGCAGCCACCAGCGGCCGCTGCGGATGCAGCAGGAATTTGATTCCCCACGCGACGGCAGCCGCAAAAAGCGCCGCCGCCCACAGCCGTCCAATGTACGCGACGGGTGAATCAATTTTCCCGATCTTTCTGCCCATACCGCGGCGCAGCAGCAGAAACTCCAGCCAGGCAGCGATGCCATAGGAAACCGTCAGCCCGGCAGCGCCCCAGCGGGGCTCAATCCCCAGCAGCCCTGTCACCAGCGGATGTCCCGCGGGCAGGGCGCAGGCGCAGCCCAGCACCGTGGTCAGCGAGACACGGAAAATGGCGTAGTGCAGGGGTGTGCGCGTATCCCGCAAGGCGTAATAGGCCGAAGAATAGAGCCTTCCCACGGTCGCCGCCACCAGACCCAGAGCGGACCCGGCAAGAATCCCCCAGACATAGTAAGTATCTTCGAGTGTGAATCGACCTCTCTGGAAAACCGCTCCCGCCACCACCTGCCCTAACGCCAGGAACGCCATGGCCGAGGGCACGGCAAAGAAGGCGATTCTCCGGGTGCTGGCGTTGATGCGCCGCCGCAGCGTGTCCGCCACTTCGTGCTCACTTCCCAGGGCGCTCGACATGGCCGGCAGTTCAGCCACGGAAATTGACATGCCAAACAAGCTCACCGGCAGCAGGTAGAGCGTGTACGCGTTGGCAAGCGCGGCCAGAGCGCTGATGGGAAGAAAGCTCGCCAGAACGAAATCCACATAGGCGCTGAGCTGCACCACGCCGCGGCTGATGAATACGGGAACAAAATTCCTGATCACCACCCGCACGTTCTCTATCACAGGAATAAATGCGAGCCTCAATCTGGGCGCCAGGCGCAGCACCACGGGCAACTGGACCAGGAACTGCAGAGCGGAGCCGACGACCGAACCCCACATGGCGTCGACCGCAAGCCGGTCCAGTCCGAGGCCCGATCGCCGTCCGAATATCACCAGGGCTCCGATGATCCCGAGGTTCCACATCACGGCCGCAACGTAAGGCAGGAAGAACCTGCGATGGCTGTTGAGAATGCCAAGGCACCACGCCGAGAGCACCAGCAGCCACACACCGGGAAAGAAGATGCGCACCAGGTGGATGGCCAGGGGCCGGCGGGCGTCATGAAATCCAGGCGCAATCAGGTCAATCAGCCACGGCGTGGCCAGCACTCCCAGCAGCACCAGCACAGATGTAACCAGCGCCAGCAATGAGAACACGGCCCCGGCAACGCGGTCCGCTTCTTCTTCCTCTCCCTGCGCCAGCAGCCTGGCGTAAACCGGAATAAATGACGCCGAGAGCACGCCTTCACCAAACAGGTTCTGCAGGATGTTGGGGATGCGCAGCGCAGCGCGAAACGCGTCCGCCGCAGGCGACAGTCCAAAGAAGTATGCGAACACGCTTTCCCGCACCAGGCCGAACGCGCGGCTCATGAAGATGCCTGCGGCTACCAGAAAAGCCGAGCGGCCAATATTTTCCGTGCGGGGTTGTGCTGGGCTGGTGGTCACGCTCATTTGTATTGCGAGTGTGTCATAGCTTGGCGCATGCAAGCAAATTATCATGACTCACGAACCTTGCAGAGACTAGGGTTTTTCCCTCTGTGGGGTGTCCTGTTGGTCCCAGAGATCGAAAACCATGTATCACCGTGAAGAAATTCATCCTTAACCTGCGTCAAGGCCCATGCTTATCAATTTGGATTCCCGGGCACTTCTGGCATTCCCGGCAATTTCTGGAACGCTCTTCCGTCTGGCAGCATCCCTATAATGTAGGAGTGCAAATTTAGGCTGTTTTTGACGCGAAGGCTGATGGCATGAAATCAAATATCAAGCTGGGGCGGATCTTCGGAATCGAGGTCGGCATTCACTATAGCTGGTTCATCATCGCCGTGCTGATCATGTTCAGCCTGGCCGACCAGTTCCGGACGATGAACAAAAACTGGAGCCCCAACGTCATCTGGGGCGCGGCGCTCCTCACCTCGCTACTCTTCTTTCTTGGACTGCTGGCGCATGAGCTTTCTCATTCCCTGGTCGCCAAGGCCCGGCACCTGCCCGTCAGCCGCATTACGCTGTTTGCGCTCGGCGGGGTTTCGGTGATTGAGAAGGAATCGCCCGATGCCAAGACAGAATTTCTGGTCGCCATCGTGGGGCCCCTTACGAGCGTGGTGCTAGGGGGCATCATGATGGGCATCGCCGCCCTGATGGGCCCCAATCCTGAAGCCACGCCCGGCTCGGCCATTCTCTGGTATCTCGGCTACATCAATATCCTGCTGGGTGTCTTCAACATGCTGCCCGGCTTCCCGCTCGATGGCGGGCGCGTGCTGCGCAGCATTCTCTGGGGCATCATGCACAACATGGAGCGCGCCACCCGTGTAGCCGCGCGCATCGGCCAGGCAGTGGCCCTGTTCTTTATTCTCGGCGGCATCTGGGAAGTCTTTGCCGGCAGGAACGTCGGAGGGCTGTGGATAGCCTTTATCGGATGGTTTCTGCTCCAGGCCGCCGGCGCCAACTATCTCGAGGTGCAGATGCGGCACGCGTTGGAAGGCGTGCGCGCGTCTGATCTCATGTCCCAGGATTGCCCCATGATCGAGGGCGCCATGAGCGTGCAGGATTTTGTGGACCATTACCTCCTGCGCACCGCCCGCCGCTGTTTTCTCGTCACGGTCATGGACCGTCTCGCCGGCCTGATCACGCCGAATGAAGTCCGCGCTCTCAGCCGCGAACTCTGGCCCATGACTCCGCTCCAGCAGATCATGAAGCCGCTCGACAAGGTCCGCTCCGTTGCCCCGGAGACCCCGGTCACGGACGCACTCGAACTGATGGGCAAAGAGGACCTCAACCAGGTACCCGTGGTCTCCAACGGCGGCCTCCAGGGCATGCTCAGCCGCAGTGACATCCTGCAGGCCCTCCGCGCACGGATCGAGTTGAATAAGGCGAGCTAGAGCTGGAATATTCAGCAGTCGGTTCTGGGCGGCCCCTTGAAGCGATCATCCGGCCAGAGTTGAACAACTGCACCTGGCCGGGCATTTCACCCCATCAGCATACCGCCATTGACGTTCAGAACGTGGCCTGTAATGTAACTTGCCTCGTCTGAGGCCAGAAACCGCACGGCATGGGCCACTTCCATATCAGTACCGGCGCGGCCCAGGGGAATCATTTCATTCACTTTGGACTTAAGTTCCTGCGAAAGCCCCTCGGTCATGGCCGTCTCAATGTAACCGGGCGCAACGGCATTCACCGTGATATTGCGGGAAGCCACTTCGCGCGCCATGGCCATGGTGAATCCGATCAAGCCAGCTTTCGACGCGGCGTAGTTGGCCTGCCCCGCCTGGCCCATCTGCCCGAATACGCTGGTGATATTGATGACGCGGCCCCAGCGCTGCTTCAGCATGGAACTGATCACCGCCTGGGTGCAAAAGAATGCTCCACTCAGGTTGGTCTGGATGACCGAATCCCAATCCGCGCGCTTCATGCGCATGAGCAGGGTGTCTTTGGTTATGCCGGCGTTGTTGACGAGGATATCGACTTTGCCAAAGCGTTCGAGGGCGGCTTTGGCGGCAGCTCTCACGCTCTCTTCATCGCTTACGTCCATGCGAAACGATGCTGCCTGGCCGCCCTGCGCTTCCACTTCCTTTACTACGGCTGCCAGCCGTTCCTCATTGCGCGCCGCTAAGGCGACCTGCGCGCCGGATTCAGAGAGGGCGAGGGCGCACGCGCGTCCAATCCCCTGAGAGGCTCCGGTTACGAGCGCAACATGGCCTGCGAGTCCTGGCATCTGTTTCTCCTGGGCAGAGTTAAACGGAAGATTATACCTGCGGGTGAGCTATTTCAGGACAGTGGTCTGCTCCTGCTGCCGGACCGTGGGAGTCACTGGCAGCACGTCCGCGCGGAACAGGATTTTCAGGATTGGAGGCGCAACAAGAGTTGTGGTTGCGGTCATGAAGATTACCAGAGCGTAGGCCTGTTCCGAAATCGCCGTCATCTGCAATCCGACCAGCGCGACGATCAACCCGACTTCACCGCGGGGTACCATGCCGATCCCGACTTTCAAGGCGTTTTTCCATCCCGAACGGAGAACAGGCAACCCGCAGCCGACGAGTTTGGAGATGAATGCTAGCACGGAGATGATGACGGCGGAGACTATTAGACTGCCGTTGAAAACGCCCAGGTTCAGGCGGGAGCCCATACTGAAAAAAAAGAACGGCGCAAGAAACTCGTTGATGGCGGCGACTCGTGGCTGCAGGTTCCAGCGGGGCGAGTATTCGGCAAAGGCCAGCCCGGCGAAGAAGGCCCCTATGATGGCCGCCATCCCGATTTTTACAGCCGCGTAGGAAAGCCCGATGCAAATGGCCAGAGCGATGATCAGTGGGGCGTCATGAGTCGACATCCGCTCCAGCCCGGGCTCCATCCGCTTGACGATGCGCGGCGCGTAGAACAGCATCACCAGGGCGAAGCCCACGGCTTCAATCGCGGTCACCAGAAGTTGGGCCCAGGCCAGCCCTGCTGTGGACGCCAGGCCCACCACCACGCCCAGCAGGATCATGCCCAGAATGTCATCAAAAACCGCTGCTCCCAGGATGATGCGCGCGGAAAGGCTGTGCAGAACATGCATGTCTCCCAGCACGCGGGCCGTGATGCCGACGCTGGTGGCCACCATGGCTGCGGCCACAAATGTGGACTCGTGCACGGAGCTGTGCACCATCATCATGTAGCCGAACCCCAGGATAAAAGGGGCGGCAATCCCTGCCAGTGCGACGTAGAGGGAGGTGCGGCCAACGCGCAGCAGGTCGTTGGGCTGCGTTTCCAGGCCGACGGTGAACAACAGGAAGATGGCGCCGATCTGGGCGATGGCATAAATCGTGTCGCTGGGGACTACCAGGGCGGCGCCGTAGGGACCTACCAGGACACCGGCCAGGATCTCACCCAGGACAGCGGGCACGCGCAGACGCTCAAATACTTCGCCAAATAGCTTTGCCCAGACGAAGATGAAGAAAAGCTGGAATAGAAATGGGTCTGCAGTGTGCATTGCTGTGTGTAGGGGCGCCCATAAAATCCTTACACGTTCAGATGCCGGATACCAGCGAAATCGAACGCTGCTGTTGCAGCGCCCCACTCCCGCTGGACTTCAGAATTTCAGGGCGACAAGTTCTGTGGCAGCTCTGGAATTTTTCCACAGCAACTTTCATTTCTGCCATCCTATAAGCAGGCAACAGTGCGCTGAAGGAAAGGATGAGAGAAGCGAAACGGGTTCACGGATTGCGGTATTGGGCTGGAACAGGACCATTCGTGGGCGCGCTGCTCTGCGGCGTGGGCGCCGGCGGAGCCACCGTGCTTGCAGGCAGCTACCACTGGCGTGTATTTGTCCCACTTGCGTTCACGTTCGTGCTGCTGCTGATCTCGCTGATTTTTGGCGCACGCGCGGGCATTGTAGGCACTGTGCTTGCGGCCGCGATTTTTGCCGCGTTTCTTTTCCAGCCGGTCGGCAATCTGACTGTAGGAGACACTTCAGCGCGCTCGAACATCGCGTGGATGCTTTTGATCGGCGTTTCATTTGCATTTTTCTTCTCGCCGCCGACCTCGGGTCTTCGCCGCCCGTGATTTTCTCCTGAGTCTGCGATCATTAAGAAACAACAGAATAGATTCATCGGGCATCTAATTTGAGTTCAGCATGCGTGCGATCTTGCCCACATTATCAGGAGTGTGCTGATGGCGACGGCGCCCCAGAGCCCCGCAGCCCGCCCCCGCTGGGCGCGGACTCCTTTTTATTTCAATTCGGCTTCGCATTTGCACAAGATTGGCCGGGAGAAAGCGACCAACCTCCAGGAACTGGAGGCCAACATTCGAACCTGTCCCGATGCCTCAATCTTTCAGCACATGTTCCAGACTCTGGAGGAGCATCACTATATCTCCGAAGGCTTCTCCAACGATTTTTCGCAATGGACCTTTGCTGCGTGCAATGAAGTGGAACTGGCGGAGCACCTGGCGGCCATCGATGTCCGCGAATTTACTGAGATTGCGCCATTACGGCAGCGTCTGGTGCACATCATCAGCAGCTATCTGCAGAGGAATCCCCGCGCCGCCACGCGGCAGGCGACGGAGCCGTTTTATTTCATGACGGCGGATCTGGTGGTAGTGCCCACGCCCTATGTCGGACGCAACCTGGATGAATTCGCCGACGGTCTGCGCAAAGTAACTGTCCACAGCATTTCTTATCACTTTATTGACGCGCGGCTTCGCCTCAAACTGAACACGAACGATTTTTCCGCGTGGCTTGATCAGGAACTGAATCTTGCCGCGGCTGCCGAACGCGTGAATCGGATCGACATCTACACCTCAACCCTGGAAGGTGTGCGGCGAAGCATTCTGAGGGTGGTGGAGTCTGAAATCGCCCGCGCATAGCCACAGGAGCTTCAGGCCTGCGGCCGCTTACGCATGGTGGAGCAATGAGCGAAGAGAGTCCGGATCAAAAAAAACGATCCGCGGTAAAAGAGGAACCGGTTCCATCTGAGGTTACCGTCACGGGTAACGGAGAGACCGGTGTTTCCACCACCGCGCCTGACGAGGCTGCACCGCCAGGCTGGAAGGAACGCCGCTTCCGCGACAACAATTTGCCGGCGCACTTCATTGAGCGCCGTAAGCATCCGCGCATTCAGAAGGAACCGCCACCGCCGGCCGCGCCGCCGCGCCTCGACGATTACGGGCCGATCATCGGCAAACCGGAACTGGATGAAATCCGTTTTCTCGGGCGCCACCTGGAGGGCAAGACGGTAAAGATGGTGAACTCTACTGCGGTTGGAGGCGGAGTGGCGGAGATCCTGAACCGCCTGATCCCCTTGCTGAACGAGCTTGCTATTCCGACCAAATGGGAAGTGATCACCGGCGGCAATGATTTTTTTGAAGTTACCAAGGGATTCCACAACGCGCTGCACGGCGGCGAGTATAACCTCACCCGGCCGATTATGGACCTGTTCATGGCTTATAACGAACAGAACCGCCAGCGCATGCAGTTTACTGAGGACCTGTTCGTCATCCATGATCCGCAGCCGCTCGGGCTGATTCGCGCCAAAGCCGAGACGCATGGGCGCTGGATCTGGCGCTGCCACATCGATCTTTCCAATCCCCACGAGGGCGTCTGGAATTTTATGAAGCCGATGGTCGAGCAGTTCGACGCGGCGGTGTTCTCCGCCCCGGCGTTCACGCGCCAGTTGGCGATGCCGCAATATCTCTTTTACCCGTCCATTGACCCCCTCTCGGAGAAGAACAAGCCGCTGGACGAAAGTTTCATCGACAAGGTCTGTGATGACTTCGGAATCGACCGTTCCCGCCCCATTCTGTGCCAGATCTCACGCTTTGATCGGCTGAAGGATCCCGTAGGAGTGATTGAAGCCTACAAGCTGGTCAAAAAGTATGTTGACTGCCAATTGGTGCTCGCAGGCGGAGCAGCAACAGACGACCCGGAAGGCACCGTCGTGCTGCAGGAAGTGATGGACGCCGCGGGCGACGACGCTGACGTGATCATTTTGAATCTGCCGCCGTGGTCGGCGCTGGAGATCAACGCCCTGCAACGCGCCTCAACCATCATTATTCAGAAATCGCTGAAAGAAGGTTTTGGCCTCACGGTTACCGAAGGCCTGTGGAAAGAGAAACCTGTGGTGGCCAGCGCGGTGGGCGGCATCCCCTCACAGATTGTCCATAAACTTACAGGCGTGCTGGTGCATTCCGTGGAAGGATGCGCGTACCAGATACGCTACCTGCTGACGCATCCGGAATTTGCCGCAGAACTGGGCAAGAATGGCCGGGAGCACGCAAAGGAAAATTTCCTGATTACCGTGAGTCTCAAGCGCTGGCTGCTGCTGTTCCAGATTCTGCTGGGCATGGCCAAGCCGAGCAAGACGGTTTGATATCTCAAGAGTGCGCCAGCCGTTTCAGGGCTGCTTCACCGATAGGTGAGCGGCTTCCATTGCGTTCCACTTTTCACCGCCAGTTGGATCGGGCGCGGCGGGCCTTTCCTGGGGATGGTCACCTCCGCCCAGAGCTCCTCACCCCGCCGAAGCAGAGGGCCTTCAGCATGTTCGGGCAAAAAGAACGTGATCGGAGGGGAAAGGGAATATGCTTCGGAAGCGGTTTGAGCCGCGCCTCTTCCCCAAGTGGTGATAGAGAGATTTGTGTTGCCCGTGGCGCGATGGGCGACGAGTTGGTTGTTCTCCACCGTGAGATAAACCGGTACCCACCCGTAACCCTTTTTGGGCTGTTGCCCTGTGCTTAAGTCCGGGGCATGCACCTGCAAATTCAGAGTGAGATAGCGTCCCCGAATGGGCAGATTGGGATCGACCGAGGTGGTTTTCACCCAGACTCTTGGCCGGTAAGCGCGATCGTAAAGAAGTTTCCCGCCGAGACTGAGAACGATCCCTATATGAAGCAGAACCACAAGGAGAGCTTTGCTGATGGAGTTCATTTCGCTCCTCCCGCCGCGCGCGCGATCAGGTCAGTGCGAAGCCGGTTGAGTACCCATCCTCCAGCCAGAAAGATTGCGCCGAGCAGAATAAGTCCCATCGAGCGGCCCAGCTTATCCAGCACCTGAGAAAAGTAGAACGCAAGTACATCGATGGCGAAGATCGCGGTCCCATAGTTGATGAAGAGTTTGCGGTTGTCGCTCACACCCCAATAGCAAAACGTGCACGCGCCGAGGGCGATCCAGAGGTAAATCCATGTGTGGTCCTCCGGATGGGCCTGCCGGCCGACCAGGCTGAGCACAAAGATCCACGCGGCGGCAACAAACAAGGGCAGAGACTGCTTCTTTCTCATCAAGGCCACGAGAATCAAGACAGGAAGATAAGCGGCCAGATAGCCGAATGCATAGTACCCCGCCGGAAGTCGAATTTGAGCACGCCACGAATAAGACATCGCCTCAGCGGTAAAGATTACGTCGAGAATAAAGGGCAGCAGCATCAGGGCTCCCGCCCATCGCAGTGCCACCCGAAAGTACTGCCGCGTGCCGGTTATGGGCGACGACATGTAAGCTAACGCGAGAAGAAGGAATCCCTGGGCAGCGATGTTCCAGGCTGCGGCGCCGTACCTTGCTGTGGCCACAAACCATTCGGAGCCCAACCATGCTGGGACCAGCAAAGCGGCGGCAAACGCCTGCGGCCACTGGCGCAAGACAAGCCAGGCCAGGATGGCGCCCAGGGCCCAGAGCATCACACCGGCGGGCCAATGCTCCTCAAGGTTAAAGATCTGCCCCGACAAGAAGATTCCGGCGCCCAGACACACCGTCCCCGCAAAATGGAGAGCCACGCCGATGCTGGGGACTTTGGACGAAAGAAGTCCGCCAGCCACATGGAAAACCGCGACCAGGGCCAGAACCAGTGTGAATCGCTGTGCCGGAGAAATTTCATTCCAGTGCGCGGCTACAAACAGCAGAATGCCGGCGCAGAGCATGAGTGTGCCAAAACCGACAGCGAGCAAAGCCGGCCAACGGAGCCGTTCCTTCGGGGCAGCCTGCTCGAATTCCAGAATTCGGCCGGCGGTTAAACCATCGATCAGTCGCGCTTCAACCCAGCGATCGAGCTGCCCTCGCAGATCAGCCATTGAAACATTTCTCCTGAAATGCCTCGGTGATTATGCACCAAACCCGCAGGAACTCAAGTGATCTGGATCATGAGAATCAGCCAACGGTTATAGCACTCTAGGCCGCTTCCGGCCACCACACCAGCACTTCCAGATCGCGCGAAAAATGCAGCAGAGGCCGGGCTGCGGGTAACTGAATGCCTGTAGCTTGCGCCATGGTATTCACTTCAATTTCAGCTTCAGCGTCCTGCAGGGGCCAGGGCAGGTGGTGAATGTACGCGCGCATCACTTTGCCGTTGTGCATCGTGTAAAGACAGTATCGCTCGGACAGGAAGTGCTCGAGTGAGCCCTTTTCCCGCTGACGCGGAGACGCAGTGGGCCAGTAGCGCCCGTGAAACTCGGCCGGCTGCGGGCTTTCCATCCGGCGGCAGGTATAGGAGAATTGCTCTCCGGCATTCTTGACCGACAAGGAAGCGAAAAAATACGGCAGGTGATAGAAAGTCCGGGCTCCCCAAACGGCCACATGACTGGCGATGTCGAGACTCCAGAAATAGACTCCGGGGATGCCTCCATACTTGACGTACGTGCGGACGTTCAGTTCCGGAGAGCTACTCAAGCCGGGCAGGGCAGGAACGCCACGCGCGCGAATGCCGCTCATCCAGAAGGGAATTACACCGACCCAGGCCTGGCCCTCGCGAACGTCAAGCTCAAGCTCCTGCGGCACCAGAGGACGAACCTGCTCCGGCGGCAAGGCCCAGTGCGCAAAGAGCAGATCATGCCACTTCTGCAGCATGATCCACGGAGACGATGGCAGGGGAGCGGTGCGATGATCGGTCTGCGTGAGCAAGGGATGCACGCTATGGCTCCTGCGCCATCAGGCTCTTTGCCAGCCCCAGCGCTTCTTCTTTGCTGCTGATCGTGCCTTCCAGTTGCGCGTCCTCCACGGCCGTGAGCACTTCTCTGAACTTCGGCCCCGGGTTGTATCCGGCGGCAATCAGGTCCTCGCCGTTGATAAGCGGCTCGGGATGAATCTGCTGCTCGGGCAGAGTATGAAACTTCCCGCGGGCGAAATCGTAGAGCGAGAGATCGCGGTGGCTGCTCAGGCAATCGAGGCGGTGTAATTCCAGGTGCTCCTCAAAGCGGGGCAGGCGGAAAAAGCGCTTCAGCGTGGATTCTTTCATCTTCATCACATCGGCAAAGCGCATGTGGTTGGCCACCAGCGCGCACACCTGGTGCGTTTCCTCGTTCGACATCCGGAAGCGACGGCAAATCTCCTCCGCCATCCGCGTTCCCACTTCCGCATGCTGGTCAAAGCGGATTCGGTCGGGTGCTACGCGAAAGGTCGGCGGCTTCCCAACATCATGCAGCAGCACGCCGAGAGCAAGTGTCTTTGAGACGCCCGCCGGCAGGCCTTCCAGCAGCAAGAGGGTGTGTACCCAGACATCGCCTTCAGGATGAAATTGCGGAGGCTGCTCCACGCCTTGCATTTTTTTGATCTCGGGCAGAACCTGCACGAGAAGTCCGGTTTCGTCCAGCAATTCAAAGGCGCGCCGCGCGTGGCCTTCAGTAAGCATCTTCAATATCTCATCCCGAATGCGCTCCTGGCTGACCTGATGGATCTGGGCGGCCAGTCCACCGATGGCAGAAAAGGTGTCCCGTTCAATGGCATAGCCAAATCGCGCGGCAAAGCGCGCGGCGCGCAGCATGCGCAACTTGTCTTCGGCAAAGCGCCGGTGCGGCGCGCCGATGGCGCGAATGATTCCTGCCTTTAAATCGGCCTGGCCGCCGACATAATCCAGAACTTCCTGCGTCATGGGATCGAGCAGCAGCCCGTTGATGGTGAAATCACGGCGCTGGACGTCCAGGCGGGCTTCGCTCGTAAACTGCACCTGGTCAGGATGGCGGCCGTCAGAATACGCGCCGTCACTGCGAAACGTGGCCACTTCAATGGCGTAATTGTCCCGCTCTCCGTCCGGCGAATCTCTGAGAACAGGAACCAGCACCACGCCGAACTGCGCGCCCACCGCATACGTCCTGGGAAAGATGCTCATGACCTGGTCAGGAGTGGCTGACGTGGCCACGTCGTAATCGGCAGGCTCGCGCCCGAGCACAAGATCACGGACGCATCCACCTACAAGGTAAGCGGAATACCCGCGTTCACGCAGCACGCGGACTATGCGCGCCGCCTCGCGCGCTTTGTCAGAGGTCAGGTTCAACGAATGATCGCTCCAGATCAAATAATATAGATGTATGGCCGAAGGGTGCATTCTGGGAATTGAAACATCCTGTGACGAAACTGCCGCCGCGGTAGTGCGAGGGGGGGAGCACCTGCTCTCCAACGTGGTGTCGTCGCAGATCGCCACGCACCAGCCCTACGGTGGGGTCGTGCCTGAATTGGCATCACGCGAACATCTCCGCGCCATTGTCCCGGTGGTACGGCACGCGCTCCAGCAGGCGGAACAAAGCTATGATTCCGTGGACGCAATCGCCGTCACCCAGGGCCCCGGACTGGCCGGAGCGCTGCTGGTGGGCATCAGTTACGCCAAGGCGCTGGCCTTCGCGCTGGAAAAGCCGCTGATCACAGTCAATCACCTTGAAGGGCACATTCATGCCGTCCTGCTGGAAGAACGGCAGAAAGGAAGTTTCCAGGTCGAGTTTCCCGTTCTTGCCCTGGTAGTTTCCGGCGGGCACACACATTTATTCCTCGCCGAGGAAAAACGCGAAGGCTGGAAGTACCAGAACATTGGCCGCACGCGAGACGACGCCGCCGGAGAAGCCTATGACAAAGTGGCCAAGCTGCTGGGGCTCGGCTATCCCGGCGGCCCCATCATTGACGGTCTGGCGCCGCATGGGAATCCGCGGGCGGTGAAGTTCGGCCCGGCGCAGATCAAGCACCGCAACCGCGGTACGCCAAAGGACCAGCAGACGCCCCATGACTTTTCCTTTAGCGGCATCAAGACTGCTGTGCTGCGCTATGTGGAGACAGAAGGGATGCGCGAGGCCGTTGCCGCCAGGCAGCAGGCCCTTGCCAGCATTCCCAAGCCGTTGCTACAGGACGTGCTGCCGCTCTGCGATAAGAAGACGCTCGACCTGGTAGCGTCATTCCAGCGCTCGGTGGTGGAAGATCTGGTGGGCAAGACCCTGGAAGCGGCACTGGAACGCTGTGCGCGAACCCTGTTCGTCACCGGCGGTGTTGCCGCCAACAGCGAACTGCGGCGGGCATTCGAGCGTGAAGCCGTGCAGAACGGGTTGCCGGTGTTCTTCCCGTCCAGGAAGCTCTCCACCGACAATGCGGCTATGATCGCCGCCGCCGCCTATCCCAAATTCATGGCCGGGGATTTTGCTTCTCCGGAGTTTTCTGCAGAGGCAGCCCTGCCTTTACGGTGAGGCGTTCAAGTATTCAGGGCTTTGGGCAGCAATATGTCCAGCGCCCGCCCGAGCTGGTCCACAATATCAATGTCTTTGTAGATCACGTAGCGGCCGGCCAGTTCTGCCGGCTCTTCCGTCTGGTTCTTTCCGGCGAGGATTACCACCGGGATCTCAGAAGTTTGCGGCCTGGCTTTGAGGGCGCGGACCAACTCGTGACCGTCCATTTTCGGCATCTGCAGGTCAGTAACAATGATGTCGGGCCGAATGCCGGCAAGCATTTCCATGGCTTCCATTCCATTGGTGGCCGATTCCACGCGAAATCCTTTATCTTCGAGGAAACGGCAGACAGTATGGCGGATGAGCATGGAGTCATCCACTACCAAAGCAAGTTTAGGCATGTCAAAGTACCCTGAGCGCTTTCAGCAAGTTAGCAGGCCGGAGTTTCTGGCCGCAAGCAGGAAACGGCACTCGCCCGGTACGAAAGTCATATTCCGCGACGTGTACGCCTCCGGGGGATTTTCGCGGATTGCGGCCACCCGGCTGGACCGGGGGACGAGTTCAGGCTTCCTCCGGCCCTATACTCTCTTCAATGGCCATGTCCCTGAATTCGCTGGCTTCAAACACATCACCACATTCCTGGCATTCAACGAATTCAGCATCTTCCTGGCGCGCCACAACGCGCACGCGTGTATGCCTGCAGAGTTTCTCCATAAGTGTTTCTAGGGAAGGTCGTTTTTCGACAGGTAAATTTCCGGTTTCCTTCATGTTCCAACTAATGGCGCTGATTCGAGCGCGGGTTCACGAATTGCGGGTATTTTAAGCCCGTCCTGCCCGTTGTCAAGTGTCTCTATGGACAGGCGGAGCAAAAAAGTGCTCTATCCGAACCGGTGTTGCCGAGGTGGCACCTTACCCGGATTAAGGCATTGGGTAGATGCCGGAGGAGCGTGCCTGCTCGATATTGACCCTGGTGATGGAAGCCGGATCATGGCGCGCCAACCCGGACTTGCCGGAGAGCACTGCGGCATCAAAGGTGGTTCGGCCAGTGAGGGCCGCGTCGATGAACAGGAATCGGGTTGAATCCTCCGCGACCCGGACGCCCACATAGGCATGGCCGGGCACAATCACCACAGCCGGATCCATGCCCAGATTTTCAAACAGAGAAGCGTAAGCGACCACCGCATCGATGCAGTTCGCGCTGCTCTGGGAGAGGCTGAGACGCGGCATGCGTACGCGTTCGCTGTCGCCGGCATGGTGGCCAAGTGTGGAAGAGCTCTTTACATAGGAGAGGCCGATCTTTTTAAGAGCTGTGAAAATGGCTTTGGCCTCGACGTAAGTTTCGCGCTCCTGCTCCCGGGCATTCTTCCAGTTCTCGTAACCGGGCAGGCGGCGGTCGGGAGTGTAGTTTTTTGCCTGGGCCAGTACCGCCTCTACTTCAGGGGCGTGGGGCGTCACCCAGGAAGCGATAAACGGCGCATATTGGAAGCTGCGGCCCCAGTACATATCCTCAGCAGATCTCAGCCTCACAGGAACCGTGGATTCGTATACGTTCCGATCGGCCAGATCAGTAACGGAAACTCGGACCGTAGCCGCCATGATTTCGCGGTTCTTGTAAAAGCGGGGGAGAAACGACGGGGCAAAAAGCAGCGTGTGGCTGGCCCCGGGGGCCAGATCAATCATCTGGATCTCTTCGTCGCTCCAGCCGGGAATTCTCACGGCCACCCGCCGCCGCAAGGCCGCCCTTCCGGGATTGGAAACCTTGACGGCCACTACGCCAAAAGTACGCTGATCCTGGCCCATCAGCGACGCATAGTTGGCGAAAACCGGATAGATTTCGCCGTCCATGCCGACTTCAATCTTGTAAACAGCCTCGGGCTTACGCTGTGCCGGAGGATGAATCTGAGGTTTGTCCGTTGGGGATTCTCCAGCGATTGCCGGATAAACAGTCAGAAGCAGAATGAGCGCCCAGCCAGGGATGTGAGGACGAAGTTGCATTGTCAATCAAGAATATCGGTCCGTGTTTGAGAGACAATCAAGCTAAAGCCTTAAGTCCAGCAGGTTAGAGGGAGATGCGGCATCGGCCGGGCATTTCGAAAGAAAAGAGAGGTGCGGGATGATCGGAACACGTCCTCGCTATTGTTGAACGGAAATTCTGCTATCGCGATAAGCGGCGCCAACTCCGGGCCCAGGCTGCAACCGAAGGTCCCATCACTTGAAACTTGCCGGCTCAATCTGATGGCTTTCTTTTGACCGCGAGCCTTCTTCTTTTAGAGCCGGAAGCACAAATGCTCCCGCAGCCAGCGCCAGCAACACAGGGAAGCATTCCAGCACGTAGCGCGGCTCGGGATTCTCGAGCGTGCTCAGCAGAACCGATCGCATGAGCATGTAGCCGATCAGAGGCACTGCGTAGATTCCCAGACGCCATGTAACCCAGCCACGCAGGGCGGCAATCAGATAGAACAGGTTGAGCGCGGCCCACAAGAGGGCAAAGATGCTTTCTTCTTCATGCTGGGAGAAGCGCCACCAGTGCGGATCTACGGGCAGCATTTCAGTCCTGGGGCGGAGCCAGATGTCTGTGATTCTCAGAAACGGCATCCAGATGACATATCGGAACGGGTTGTGAAAAATTCGCTCCTCCGCCAGCATTGTGAACTGCTGGTCCAGCGCGGGATCGATGTAGAGCTTCTGGTTGTACTGGTTGATGAGGTCCTGGGTGTGGTCGTATTCCCGGTGCGAATCAAAGGCCCGCTGCGGCAGCGTGTGGAAATCGATTGGCTCGCCGTTCACTTTCCAGAAGACATCATCGACGGACGCAAAGTCCGCCAGCCACGTCTTTACCCAGCGATTGAAGCCCTGGGGCACGAACTCGCCAGGATCATTGGCGTAGCGCGGCACCAGCGGCTGGAAGACGTGAAACGTCCTCCAGTTTCGAGTGGTCCACGGAACGAGCGGAGCCAGGCTCACAACCACAAACAACAGGCCGGCAGCGATCGCCTGTTTACGGTACGGCCGGAAAATAAGGAGCAGCAAAATGGCCAGGCCGAGAGCAGGCACGAGAAGGCCGTCGTCCGGACGCAGCAGAATTGCCAGAGCAGTCCAGAAGCCTGACAGGCACCACGGCAGCGGGCCGGCCGTACCATTCTGCAGAGCTTTGATCCCCCGCACTCCGTAATAAAAGGCATGCGCGGTACAAAAGATGGCAAGGGTTTCCGCAAGGGGAGCAGCCGCATAGTTCGCGGTGAATGGACAGAGCGCGGCCAGCAGATACGCTGCCCTGGCGGCTCGTTCGTTCATCAGTTCCAGGGCGAGGGCGGCAATGACAAGGCAGGTATTGGTGTCAATCAGAGCCTGCGCAATCATTACGGCTGTGTAATGCTCGCGTCCGAACAGAGCAAACATGGCGGCGAGAAACGCCGGATAGCCGGGCAGACGGATGAGGGTTGGGCGCACCACACTTCCATCGGTCAGGCCGTAGATTCCGTGTGTCAGCCAGTTTTTTGCGATGTCGCCATAAATAAAGGTATCGCCGGCGACGTGAGGCAGTTGGAATACGAAAAAGAGCCGCAGTCCCAGCGCAGCCGCAGTCGTCACAGTGAAGAAAAGCCAGTTGCGCCGCAAAAGTCCCAGGAGGTCTCTCATTGAGGAAAGATCCAGTCTAAAGGCGCAGTCCTCACGTATTCAACCCCAGAGGCCTGCGGGTGTCATACCACAATAGAAATGTCCCCTATTTCACCACAATAGGAATGTCCCCTTTTCGTTGATGTTGCTGCCCAGCCGATTTTGCAGGCTGGGGAATGGTGTTGCACAATGAACACCGGC
>JBLMYN010000159.1:0-8653 GCA_050258305.1 Actinomycetota bacterium | reverse complement strand
GCCGCGCGATGAATTAAGATAAATTGCGACTGAATTTCCAATGAAAGACTTCTATATCGCTGACGCCGTCCGGTTCGAAAACCAGGTCATTACCTCTTCGTTTGTCGTTGTTTCCAAGCAGGCGAAACCCAAGAAAAGCGGCGAATTGTATCTGGCGCTTACGCTGGGTGACCGTACGGGGCACATCGACGCCAAGATGTGGGACAACGTCACCGACCACATCAACGTTTTTGAGCAGGATGACTTTGTCAAAATTCGCGGGCTGGTCAACAAATTCAACGGCCGCTTCCAGCTTACCGTGCACAAGCTTCGCTCCATGCAGGAGACGGAAGTCGAATTTGACGACTATCTGCCGCGCACCACCAAGGATATTCCCGCATTGTGGCGGGCGTTGCGCGAATACGTGGAGAGCTTTCGAGACCCGTATCTGAAGGCCCTGCTGCAGGCGTTCATGTCAGACCCGAATATCGAGCAGGCATACAAGAATGCGCCGGCGGCCAAGACGTTGCATCACGCTTTTATCGGCGGGCTGCTCGATCACGTGCTCTCTCTGTTTCAGCTCTGTGAGCTGGCCTGCCAGAATTATCCCGAGATGATCAACCGCGACCTGCTGCTGACCGGCGCTTTTCTGCACGACATCGGGAAAATCCACGAGCTGACCTTCGCGCGCTCATTTGCCTATACAACCCGGGGGCAGCTCCTGGGGCACATGATCATCGAACTGGAAATGCTGCATGACAAAATCGCCCAGGTGCCGGGTTTTCCGGACGAATACAAGACTTTGATTGAGCACCTGATCATCAGCCATCACGGAAAGTATGAATTCGGCAGCCCGAAGATGCCTATGTTCCCTGAGGCGCTGATGCTGCATTACCTCGATGACCTGGATTCCAAGATGGAAGCCATGCGGACGCAGTTCCTGCGCGAGCCGGAGTCGGAGTGGACCGCCTACAATCCGAGCCTCGAACGACCGCTATTGAATTCGAAAAAGTTCCTGGAAAAGCTCAGGACAGGCGCCAGCACAGGTACAGCAGCTTCCGTGGAATCGAATGGAAACGCTGCGGCTGCGGCATCCGGGCCGGATGAGGAGCCTTGATCGGCATTCTCTTTCAGAACCCAGGGCTGAAAGCGGCTGCACATGCAAACGAAGCACCGCTTGCTGTTTGTTATCAGAAATAATTTCACTTTTGTACTGGGGGTAACTGTGAAACCGATCTATTCGTTCTACATTGCCATGATCGTGGCGCTCGCTCTGATCATGGGTTGTGCCAAGTCTCAAACTCCGGCCACAAGCACTGACAACACCGCCACAAGCACTGACAACACTGCCAGCAGCACTGGCGCTGCGAGCGGCGCTTCCGGTGATAAATCCGCGGCAACGGAGAAGCCCACGCCGGAAGAGTCCATCAGGGTTCCGGCGGGCACCACCATCGTTGTACGCCTTGGCAGCACGCTGAGCTCAAAAGAGAGTCAGGCCGGAGACAGCTTTGCCGGAACAGTGGCGCGGCCGGTGGTGATTCATGGCAAAACGGTCATCAGGCAGGGCGCCCGCGCGCGCGGCACGGTTGTCGACGCGAAAAGCATGGGGCATTTCAAAGGCGGCGCGTTGTTAGCCGTCAGATTGAATACTGTGGACATCCACGGCATGGAACGCACCATTCAGACCGCTGCGGTTGAGCGCTCGATCAAAGGCAAAGGCAAGCGGTCGGCCGGATTCATTGGCGGTGGAGCAGGCCTGGGAGCCCTGATCGGCGGGCTGGCCGGCGGCGGCAAAGGCGCAGCCATTGGTGCTGCGGCTGGAGCCGGGGCAGGCACGGCAGGCGCGGCGTATACCGGTAACAAGGAAGTCGTAATGCCGGCGGAAAGCGCCGTCAGCTTCCGGTTAACGCATTCGATCGAAGTCAGGTAACTACCCTCGCGCGATATCACGCAGGAAGATAGTGATCGGCATGGAGGATGCGTGGGCATCCTCCATTTCATTTTTCTTTTCCTGATCCATTCCGCTCATTGTGCGAGCGAAACTGATTTGACCTCCGCGATCATGGCCAGTTGTTTCAGACGCGTGGGCAAAATGCTGCCGGTGAGTTGTGTCGTGCCTTTGCCGGTCTCCAGTCTGAAGCCGGCTCGAGCCAGCTTTTGCGCAATTTCGGAACTGGTAGCGGCCAACTCTACTCTTATCTTCACCGGACCAGGCTTTAATGTGCAGCCGGAGCCGCTAATTCCGGCTCCGCGGCTTACTGCACAGTCATAGATGGCCAGCAGGGGAGCGCTCAGTTTCTGTTGCAGTTGCCACCCCTGGCGTTTGAGCTTATGAGTGGAACCCCCGCCTCCCGATGCGGCTTTGGCGACTGGTCCGTGCAGCAGAGTACCGTCAAACTTCGTGGTTACCTGGGCGTGATCCTTGTCGACCATTGGCGAGGTACTCGTGACCTCTATTGTCTCGGTTGAGATGAAATTTGGGGCCGGTGGCGGCGGTGGAGCCGCACTGGTCGCGTAGGCGTTCAAGCCGCTGCGCGTCATTGCCTTATATGAGGTGCCTATGCCGATTCCACCAGCCATGCCGGATTGCGATTGCGCCTCAGGCACCGCCAGCGGCGAGACGCGCTCCGGCAGTTCCACCGGGACCTCGATCCTCACGGGCTTGCCGTCCTGCACTACCGTTCGCGTCTCCACCGCAACAAACGAGGTGTACTGCGTGGCCAGGCTATGCTCCAGTCCGACCTTGATAATGTCCGCCTTGTATTTGGAATTGCCGTACTGAATGCCCTGCCAGTCCTGGGACATCAGGTCGTCCACCTTGTCGCGAGCCCAGATCTTTTCCAGGGCGGCATTGTCCGGGTCTGGCTCTGAAAAGTTCACAGGGATCACCCGGCCGAATTCGCCTGTCCCCTGCATTCCTTTCACCACAATGTTCCCTGCAGGATGCCCCGTGAACCGACCCGTAATGACGATGGGTTTGGCCGAGAACAGATCGGGCGCCTGGCGAGGATAAATATCCGTGACCGGAAGGCCGTTCCAGTCAATGCTGATGTTGGTCAGGACCGGCGTGTGTACGCGTTCGTAGAAACGGTCCGCGGCCGGCCCGGCTTCCTTCGGATCAGTGACGAATTCAACATCGCCATGGCCCTCTTCAGACATTTTGGTCAACAGGAAACGATTCACCGCCGTGCCGATGCCGAACGCGAACACGCGCGCGTCAGGATGCTTCTTTACTTCCGCGATGATCGCGGCATCGTTGCCGACGTAACCATCGGTCATGAAGCAAACCACGCGTATGGGGTCGCCTTCCATCGGCTTGTCCGCGCCGGCATCATCGCCCAGTGCCGTACGGATCGCGGTCATCATCTCCGTTCCGCCGCCACCGTATGTACCCGCAAGTACCTTCTTGGCCGTCGCAATGTTTTCCCGAGTCGCAGGAACTGGCTCAGGGAACAAGACCCGGGTAGCGCCCGCGAATGTAATCAGATTGAAAGTTTCGTCCGTGCGCAGGTTGTCGAGCGCCCGGAGGATGGTCTTCTTGGCCATTTCCAGTGGGAACCCGAACATTGAGCCGGAGGTGTCCAGCACAAAAATGAGTTGCCGCGGCACAGCGACTTCGTCGGAGACCAACTCAGGCGGCTGCAGGATCAGCGAGAAATAGCCACCAGAAGCATCCGAGTGCTGGAGCACAGCGTCGTCGATCCCGACTCCCGCCACCTTGTATTTCAAAATAAAGTCTTTGTTGGGCAGAACGGTCTCGTCCGCCAGGGTGATGTGAAATGAATCCGCGCCTGTGCGGTCGGCAAAAATCTTGTGCGATGTCGATTCAACATCGCTGATGGGAACGCCCGCCTTCAGGTTCACTCCAAATGAGATATCGTGTCCGGCATGCGCCGCGCCGGTGTGCACACCCGCGACCGGCGGGCTGATTTTGGAAGCATCGGGAACCTCGGATGTATCCGGCATGGTACCGCGCTTGGAACTGCCTGCCGTGGGCGAGCCCGGAATGTATCGTGGGCCCACAACAGTGGGAAAAGCAAATTCGTAGGTTCCCGCCTCATACTTGAGCAGTTCCAGCACGTAGAGTTTCACCTCGACTTTGCTGTTGGGAGGGATGTTGGCCACCGATTGGGTGAAGATATTCGGGCGTTCCTGGTCCAGCAGCGCGGCCGTGTGTCCCGCGTTGCGGGCCGCCTCATAAATTTTGCGTGCCTCGTCGCGTTCCTTGATGATGGCCTGAATCTCCCGGTCGCCCACTTTCATGGTCATGCCATCCACCGCGCCGTTTTCCGGCAGCGGGAACACGTAAATGGCTTCCACCGGATCAGCGAGCACGTTTTCAAATTCCTGCGTGACTTCAGTTCGCGCCACAAAGCCGCTGATCTCGGTCTTGACCGTGGTGTGCCGCAGGGGCACAAATCCCGCAGGCTGGCCGTCTTTCCCTACAATTTGAAGCTGTGAAGCAAGGTTCCCTGAAGAGCCGGCGGAAACATCGCCGGGCGGGAAGAAGATGGAAAAGCCCGCAAAAAACACCGCTGCCGTGAGGGCGAGCGCAAATCGTCCATTCATGGTTCCTTCTCCGTTGCGAGTAGAACGTTGTGCCGCATTTGCCTTGCAGGAATTTTTACAGCAGATAATCGCCGCGGTAGACCAGCTTTCCGTCCAGGATCCGCGCGTCTTTGCTTAACGTATGCTCTGTAGGAGATTTTTCACCCTGGATGTGCAGCACCTGGTGGCCGCGGCTTGTGAGGTAATCTGATACCAGCAGGCGATGGCAGCGAAAGTACAAGAGTTCGGCGCACATGATAGCTGTCTTTTGTTTTTTCGCCCTTTCGATCAGCCGCTCAGCCGCCTGATGAAAGTTTTCTGAAAGCATGTAGTCCGCGTAGTTGCGAAACGATTCGTTGCGCAGAGCCATATTCGGCGATTGTTCTGGCGGCATCTGCCTGTTGCGTCGGCCACCCAGGTCCTTTTCCCAGACGTAGTCCGTGCCGATCTCCGGCAGCCACAGCTCCAGGTGTTCGCGATTGAAGTGGGGATGGCGGCGCGACATGGGAAAGGCGCGGATATCTTCCAGCAGGCGAATCTCATGCGCCTGCAGCACGCGTGAGAATTCGGCGAGGTCGCGCGTGGAGTGACCAATGGTGTAGATGGTGGGCATGGGGAAATCAGCATTTAGCATTCAGCCTTCAGCCCCGAACCAGCCTCGTGCTGAAAATGACCTCTCGACTACGGAGAAGTTGTAAGGGAACGATCCGCCACAATCTCAGGACATCAATCCCGCTCAGGGGGCTGATTGCTGAGTGCTTCTGCTTCGCGACAACGTCTAATTCGGAATCTTCATTAGCGCGCTCACCACCAACTGTTCTTCATCCTCAAACACTGTCCTCAAATCCAGCAGAACCCTGCCTTCCTCCACTCTGGCCACAACCGGCGGATCAGCCAGACGCAGTTGCTGTGCGAGTTGATCAGCGCTGAGCGATTGCGCGGTCACTGCAATGAGAACTGTAGGCATCGTGGACGTCGGGGCCGAACCGCCTCCCACCAGCGACTCGCCTGCTATGAGCTCCGCCTCCAGATGAGGCGCAGTGCTGATTTTTTCCAGCAGCAGCTCGGCGCGCCTGCGAATCTCGTCCGCGGAGATGCGCAGCATGCGCGCGAATGGGATGGCGTCATGATTCTGGCGGACGTATTCCATCAGCGTTGCTTCCAGCGCGGCGTAGGTCAGTTTGTCCACGCGCAAAGCCCGGAACAGCGGATTCGAACGAACGCGCCTGATCAGGTCTTCACGGCCGCTCAGGATTCCCGCCTGCGGGCCGCCCAGCATCTTGTCTCCGCTGTAGGTCACCAGGTCCGCGCCTGCGCGCAGGCTGTCCGCCACGCCGCTTTCATTCACGCCCAGGCTGCGCAGGGGCAGCAGTGCTCCCCCGCCCAGGTCTTCCATGACAGGGACGTTGTGTTTGCGGCCGAGCTCGCACAGCTCTTCCAGTGACGGCTGCTCGGTGAATCCAATGATGGCAAAATTCGATCGGTGCACGCGCAGCAGCAGGCGCGTTCTCTCGTTGATCGCGCGCTCGTAGTCTTCAATGCGGGTACGGTTCGTGGTGCCGACCTCGTGCAGCTTCGCGCCGGATTTGCTCATCACATCAGGGACGCGGAACGAGCCGCCGATTTCCACCAGCTCGCCGCGCGAGACAATCACCTCGCCGCCTTCGGCCAGCGTGTTCAGCGCCAGCATCACCGCCGCCGCGCAGTTGTTCACTACAACAGTGCGAACGCCGCTCACGCCATCCTGGTTCAGCAGCCGCGCGAACAGCCGCTCCACATGAACGTCTCTTTTTCCTCGCTCGCCGGCGGCAATATCGAATTCAAGGTTGGTGTAGCGGCCCGCAACCTCGCTGATGCGCCGCAGCGCCGACTGCGGGAGCGGCGCGCGTCCCAGGTTGGTGTGCAGGATAACCCCGGTGGCGTTGATTACCGGCTTCAGTGAGAATTCCATCGCCTGCCGCAGTTGCCGCTCAATGGCATCCGGCAGGCCGGCAACCGCGAGCTTCACAGCTTCTGCGGAAGCCAGGTTCGCGCCCGCAATCTCCTGGCGCAAGTGGCCGAGCACGACGCGCACGGCATCCGTCACAGCGGCGGGCGTCTCCCGCGCCAGCAGCGGCTGCAGTTGAGGGCTGTGCAACAGTTCATCCACCGACGGCAGCAAACGATAGAGCTCTGATTTTTCCGTGGCCTTCACGGCATTATTGTAGAGGGCGGCGGGCGTGATGGCCATCAATTGCCCTCATTTCGCGCTCGCTGATACCCTAAAAGGTTCCTATGCTGCCCTTTAAGCTCGTCTACACCGACGACTATTACCTGCCTATCGGCGCTCATGTTTTTCCGGCGGAAAAGTACCGCATGATCCATCGCCGGCTGCTGGAGACCGGGCTGGCCGAGCCGCAGGACTTCATTGAGCCCAAGCCTGCCAGCGATGAAGACGTTCTTCTGGTGCATACGCGGAAGTACGTGCAGAAGCTGAAGACGGGAACGCTCTCCGCCATGGAAGAGTTGCAGATGGAGGTGCCTTATTCGCCCGAGTTGGTGAAAGCCTTCTGGCTGGCGGCGGGCGGATCGATTCTGGCGGCGGATCTCGCGCTACGCAGCGGCGTGGCGTTCAATATCGGCGGCGGATTTCATCATGCGTTTCCCGACCACGGTGAAGGTTTCTGCGTAGTGCACGATGTTGCCGTGGCCATCAAGCGCATGCACCAGGAAGGCAAGATTACCCGCGCCATGACGGTGGACCTTGATGTCCACAACGGTAACGGTACGGCGGCCATCTTTCCGCCGAAAAAAAAGCCCGGCACGCCACTGCCCAGCGCGGGCGGAATCCGCCATGATCTGCGGCGTAGTACGAATGAGCTGGAACCGCTGGGCGCGAGCAACGGCGAGCTGGAGGTGTTCACCATCTCGCTCCATCAGGCGCACAATTATCCGGCCTACAAGCCGCCGTCATCGATTGACGTACATCTGCCCGACGCCACCAATGATGAAGAGTACCTGGGCTGGCTCGACCAGGCGTTGAGCGCAGCGTTCCGCAATTTTGATCCGGAACTGATCTGCTACATCGCCGGCGCCGATCCTTATAAAGAGGACCAGCTCGGCGGGCTGGCCCTGACCATTGAAGGACTGAAGAGGCGCGATGAACTGGTATTCCGCGTGGCCAAAGAGCGCGGCGTGCCCGTGATGGTGACGTACGCGGGCGGCTACGCACACCACGTGGATGATACTGTCACCATCCACTGCAATACCGTCCTGGCAGCCCGGGAGCTTTTCTGATGCAGATGCAGCTTGTACGCCACGCGACATTGTTAATCGAGTATGCCGGCATGCGGCTGCTCGTCGACCCCATGCTGAGCGACGCCGGAGCCATGGCGCCCATCCAGAACTCGCCGCAGCTGCGGAACAATCCGCTCGTTCCACTGCCGTGTTCGGTGGATGAAGTGCTCGACGGAGTGCAAGCCGTGCTGGTCACACACACGCATCGCGACCACTGGGACGATGCCGCCATCCAGCGCGTTCCCAAAGACCTGCCGCTCTTCTGCCAGCCGGAAGACCTGAAGAAGATGGAAGACACCCATTTTCTTAATGCGGCGTCCGTGGAGAGCGAGCGCCACTGGAGCAAAATCTGCATTACCCGCACCCACGCGCAGCACGGCACAGGCGAGATAGGCAAGGCCATGGCCCCGGCCAGCGGCTACGTGTTGCAAAATGACGGTGAGCCCACTGTGTACATCGCGGGAGACAGCATCTGGTGCAAAGAGGTTGCGGAAGCAATTCGCAGATTTGATCCGCAGATAATCGTGGTGAATGCCGGTGGCGCAAGGTTTCTCCAGGGCGATCCCATTACCATGACGGCGGAAGACGTGGTGCAAGTCTGCCGCGCAGCGCCGCAGGCGACCATAATCGCCGTGCATATGGAGGCCATCAACCATTGCCTGGTCAAGCGCAAAGACCTCGCGCATGCGGCGAGCAAGGCGGGCGTGAAGGTGAGGGTTCCCCAAGATGGCGAAGTGGTGAGGTAAAGATCTACCACGGAGGCACGGAGACACGGAGGCGCAGAGAAACAGTTCTGAAACACAGAGGAACAGAGGAAACGGAGGGGATTCCAGCGGTTCGCGCGCCAAGG
>JBLMYN010000158.1:0-14108 GCA_050258305.1 Actinomycetota bacterium | reverse complement strand
CTGGGTATTTCATGCATATAGTTGATTATTATCGTCAACTCGTGCGACAATGTTCCGCCATGAAAGCAAGACTCAAAAACCTGCTGGTTGACCTGCTGCTGGAGTGTTTTGCGCTGCTGGTGTGGCTGCTGACGGACGTGCTGGCGTGAGACCCATCGGCCCTGCCGCCAGAGCAAAACGCTCGCCGCGCGCAAAAAAGCCCCGCCTCCGCCGGGCTGGCCGGGGGAAAGAACGCAAACCCGCAACCCGGAGCAGCCGCCGCGAGGCGATCTACCTTCCGCCGGGGTCGCTGGAGTTTCCCCATGTGCGCGGCAAGACGCTGGCGCAGGTTTACCTGACCAGCGACCCGGACTGCCACCAGGTGACGCTCACCTTTAACGACAAGACCGAACTGGTAGTGGACGTGGAGCCCCGCGTGGCTTTCTCGGCCGAGTACTCGGACTGGAAGACCGGCGACCAGCGCGTCATCAGAAGATGGAAGCCCTAGGCGGAGGCGAATGAAGGCAGCCCGGGGAAAGCCTGGACAGTCGCGGCTTTCAAAACGCAGCACTTAGCAGTTAGCCATTAGCAATTAGCCGCGTGGAAAATGGTGAGCTGAAGTCCCACCCTGCTGTCGACTCGCAACGTCAGGGCGGGCACTCAGGATTATCGTTGAAGCTGCTCTTACTTACTGTTTCGGGATGCCGGCGGCGAACCAGACCCCGCCCACGTTCCGGATCAGCAACACCGGGTTGTCGCAGGTAGCCGGCGGCGCCGGGGAAAGGTAGTCGTCAATTCTGAAATCCCCGTCAACCGCGAGAGGCACACCGGCTGAATTTGTGCTGTGAGCGGTAGCTGTGGCCGCCGGTCCGCAGAACAGCGTGGCGTGGACCCTCTGCCCGGCGTTGGTTCCAATCCCGTTGCCGTTGGCCAGCAACAGGCCGCGTCCCACAACCTGGATATGCCCGTTGAACCCTACTTCGGCATTGAGGGCAGCGATTCTCCAGGGCGAGGCCGGAGGAACGCCCCGGACGGTGTTGAGGTTGACTGTCCCATTGGCGGCGACGCCGGTAACCGTAATGACGCCGATGCCGCCCTTGAACTGCAGCGGGCCGCCCGTCTGCGCCGATGCCATACCTGAAGCTGCGACTGCTACGAGCGCCAGCAGCATGCCACGAAACATGTTCCGGGCCGCTCCGCCAATGCGAAATTTTTCACTGTGATTCCTGTCCATATCATTGTCTCCTTGTTCTTGGTTCTAGTGTTTTGAAAAAGGACCTGGCATGCAGCTCATTCCATCCCGTTGCCGTCACCGCAGGGCGCGCCTCTCAGCATTTTCAGCAGGAGTTGCGGCAACTCTTCAATCGACTGGAAGGTTGCCGTGCGCCCGGTTGCCACATGCTCCACTCGCCCCGAAAGCTGGTCTGTGCGAGCCTGAACAGGGCCCCGAAACTGGATCACGAATGCGGTTGCGTGCTGCAATCCCTTTGTCACGTTCCCACGGTAGCCCGCGGCCAGGTTGCGAGTCATGACGTAGAAGTCATGTTGCGGTGACGTTGTGGTTTGGAGGCTGAGCCTGAAGCTGGTACGCCGGCGAAATTGTTTGTAACTTTTCACCCTTCCAGTCATCTCAGAGAAAGTACTTCCGGCCCATCGCTTTCTTCCGCGTTGCAATTGTGAAAGACATTGCGTTCGGACAGTTTCGGCTCGACCTTGCCAATGAGTGCCTGTGGCGCGACACGCGCGCAATATCCCTGCGGCCAAAAGCTTTTGCCGTTCTCAAACTGCTCATCGAACGCTCCGGACAACTGGTGAAAACCCAGGAACTGCTGGATACGGTTTGGCCGGGTACCTTCGTCGGTGACGCGGTTCTCAAGAGCAATATCCGCCAGCTCCGCGAAGCTCTTGAGGATAGCGCGGGTTCTCCCAGCTACATTGAGACCGCACATCGCCGCGGCTATCGTTTTATAGGCAAGGTCACCAAACCCGCAGCCGAACCATCGCGCGACGCAGAGCCTGGACCGGTTTCGCAGCCGGCAACCAATGAACCAACCCGTGCAAGTCCGGAACCTGCAATCGAAGTGCTGGGTCGTGAAGCCGAATTGAACAAAATTCGGCTCTGGCTGGACCGCGCTCTGGCCGGTGAACGTCAGACAGTTTTCGTAACCGGCGAAGCAGGGATTGGAAAGACCACCGTCATTGAAGCTTTTCTACGGCACGCGGCGCGAGTACCCGGAATCCTGGTGGTGCAAGGGCAATGCCTGGAGCACTTTGGCTCTGGCGAACCTTATCTTCCGGTACTGGATGGATTTTCACGGCTCTGCCGGTCATCGGCCGGAGCGCCTGTCCTGGAGGTCCTGCGGGAACGGGCGCCGTCCTGGCTGGCCCACATGTCTCCGTTCACTTCACTGCCGGAAGGAGATCGCCCGCACTCCCAGGCAGCAGGTGCGACGCGCGAGCGCATGCTGCGGGAAATGGCGGAAGCAATCGAGAGTCTGAGCGAAAAATCTCCCCTGCTGCTGGTGCTCGAGGACCTGCATTGGAGCGATTACGCCACGCTCGATCTTATTGCTCACTTGTCACGGCGGAAGGACCCGGCGCGGCTGATGATTATCGGCACCTATCGTCCCGTGGACGTGATTCTGGCCGGCCATCCCCTTAAAGGTGTGAAACGGGAATTGCAGGCGCACCGTTTATGTCACGAGCTTGCTCTCGAGTACCTCACCGAGGAAGCAGTAACGCAATACCTGGCAGCAAGATTTCCTGACCACCAGCTTCCCGGCCGGCTGCGACGCGCCATCTACCGCCGCACAGAGGGCAATCCGCTCTTCATGGTCAACCTGGTTGAGTACTTGATGGATGAAAACGTCATCAACAGAGACTCATGGGAATTCTGTGCGGACTGTTCCCAGGTGGAACACGGGATCCCTTCGAACATACGGGAACTGATCGAAAAGCAGATTGAGCGGCTCAGCCCGAATGAGCGGATGGTGCTGGAGGCGGCCAGCGTCTCCGGAATGGATTTTTGCGCGGTGGCGGTCGCAGCCGGGCTGGACATGCCGGCGGAATGGGTAGAAAAGCATTGCGAGGAGCTGGCGCGGCGTCATCATTTCTTATCGCCTGCCTGGCTGGGCGAACTGCCCGACGGCACCATCAGCCCGCGGCATAGATTTACTCACGTGATGTATCGCGAGGTTCCGTACAACCTGATTGCGCCCATGCGGCGCGCGCAGATTCACCAGCGCATCGCCGAGCGGGGCACGGCGATCTACGGTGAGCGCGCGGGTGAAATTGCCGCTGAGTTGGCCATGCATTTTGAACAGAGCCGTGATTGGCCGCGCGCGCTCGAATATCTTACCCAGGCAGCCAATACCGCAAATCAGAGATCAGCCCACTACGAGGCTGCGGAACTCGCCAGGCGAGGGTTGGAGGTGCTGAAATCACTTCCCAAAACCAGGGAACGCGCGCACCAGGAAATCAAGTTGCGCATGATGGAGAGCACATCGCTGATTGCCATCAAAGGCTTTGTTGCGGCTGAAGTGGACAAAATTTATGCGCTGGGCAAGGAACTGCTGGGGTCAGGCGGCCCGTCTCCGCAACTGTTCAACATGCTCATCCTGCTCGTCTTGTTTTACATGTTCAGCGGCAAAATGAAGTCGGCCCGGGAAACGGCGGAACAATTGCTGCGAATGGCAGAAGAACTGGACGATTCAGCTCTGGTCATGGAAGCGCATCGAGCGCTGGGCGGCACGCTGCTGGAGTCGAGCGATTGCGCAGGGGCGCTCGGCCACTTTGAGATCGCGTCCAGCCTCTATGCGGCGAACCGCAATCACCCGCATACTCTGACCCTTGTGCACGATTGCAAAGTCATCTGCGAATGCTTCACGGCGCGGGCCTTGTGGGCTCTTGGCAATCCCGATGGCGCATTGGAAAGCATGCAGCGTGCGCTCAAATTCGCAGAAGAGCTAGCGCAGCCGCGAAGCCTGGTTCTCACAGCTCACTTTGCCTCTCAACTCCACCAGTTGCGTGGCGAGCCTTTGCCGGCGCAGAAATGGGCCGGAGAGGTCGCGCGCCTCTCTGATGAATACGGGATGGATTTCTGGGCGGCATTCGGCAAGATCGACCTGGGCTGGGCACAAGCCGAACTGGGGAACCGGCCAGAAGGAATCGCACAAATGCAGCAGGGGCTGGAACTTCACATGGGGACGGGAGCCAAACTCTGGTGTCCCCAGATCCTGGGGTTGCTGGCAGAGCAATTGAACAAAGCAGGACGGTTGAACGAGGCCTTCGATGCAATTACGCATGGATTAGCGCTGGCGGAAGAAAGCGACGAGCGGTATCCAATCGCCGAGTTGCAGCGTATCAGGGCCAGGCTGGCCACGTTTGCAGAGCCAGTCAAGTCCGCTTGACGGTTGGCTCGGAAGCCATTGCGGTTCCATCGCATCAGGGTTAGTCGCTGCGATTTCGCGCGAAAGCGGCAGACCACCTCTACCCCCTCTTGAGCCGCACGCCCGGGCTGTCATGATTCAGGAAGATGATGCCGGCTTTTGCTTTACGGGGGCCGGGGCCACCGTGGCGAAACGAGACCGGATGGACCTTCAGTACAGACATTAAAGAGAAGAATCACAGAACGGCCCGGCTGGATTATGATTTCGCGCATGAAAAACAGAACATTTGAAGTTTCTGGATTAATGCTGGTGGTGGTCTGCCTGGCGGCGGTGGCTGCGACCGGGGCAGCATCCGCGCAGCAGCAGAAGGCGGCGCTGGCGCAGCAGGTGGATTCGGTGTTTCCCCAGGCGCAGGCGCTTTACCTGGACCTGCATGAGCATCCGGAGCTCTCCGGGCATGAGACGCGCACCGCGGAGGTGATGGCGGCGAAGCTGCGCGCGCTGGGCTACGAGGTAACGGAACACGTGGGCGGCACGGGCGTGGTGGCCATCATGAAGAACGGCACCGGGCCGGTGGTGATGCTGCGCACCGAACTCGACGCCCTGCCGGTGACGGAAGAAACCGGACTGCCCTACGCCAGCAAGGTGAAGACGCGCGATGACAACGGGCGCGAAGTGGGCGTGATGCATGCCTGCGGGCATGACGTCCACATGGCCACTCTGTTTGGCACGGCGGAGATCATGGCGAAGGACAAACAGGCATGGCACGGCACGCTGATGCTGATCGGCCAGCCGGCGGAGGAGACCATCAAAGGCGCGCAGGCCATGGTGGATGATGGCCTGTTCAAGCGCTTTCCCCGTCCGGATGTGGGCGTGGCGCTGCATGACGAGAACGGCATTGCCGTGGGGCAGGTGGGCGTGACGCCGGGATACTCGAAGGCTGCCGCCGATTCGCTGCGCATTACCGTCTATGGAAAAGGAGGCCACGGGGCGCGGCCGGAATCGACGATTGATCCGGTGGTGATGGCGGCGAGCATTGTGGTGCGGCTGCAGTCGATCATCGCTCGCGAGATCCACCCGGGCGATGCGGCGGTGATTACCGTCGGCTATCTCCAGGCGGGAACCAAAAACAACATCATCGCCGACCATGCCGAGATGGGGCTCACGGTGCGGTCATACAAGCCGGAAGTGCGGAAGCATCTGCTGGCGGCGATTGCGCGCATTGCGAAAGCAGAAGCCATGGCCAGCGGCGCGGACAAGATGCCGAAGGTGGAAGAGTACGAATCAACCGGCGCGGTCTATAACGATCCGGTGCTCACCCAGCATATGGAAGGCGTGCTGGCGGGCGTGGTGGGAAAGAACAATGTGGTGCACGAGCCGCCGCTGATGACGTCAGAAGACTGGGCGGTGTATGTGGAGCAGGGCATCCCCGGCTTTTACTACACGCTGGGCGTGGCCGATCCGCAGAAGCTTGCCGCGGCGCATGCCAGCCATACGCAGTTGCCGTCGAATCACTCGCCGCTGTTTGCGCCGGTGTATCAGCCAGCCATCAAGACGGGAATCGCAACCGAGGTGAGCGTGCTGCGCGACCTGCTCAAGGGCAGTTCGACGGACATAAAGAAGATGACGGAGCAGAAATGATCGCGCGGAATCGCCGGAATCGCCGTAATCGCAACGGAATCGCGCGTGATCGGGTCGACGGCTGCGGGCAAGGTAGCAATGCAACCGGGCATGAACGGCACAGATCGTCGGCCGGGAAAAAGGCAAAACGGCATATGACTGAGGCCGGGACAAGGATGATTTGATGACCAGATTCAAATGTTCAAATGCGTGTTTGGTTCTGCTTTTTCTGGTTGTCGGGACGCAATGCTCCGCCACGGGCCAGCCGGCGGCGCGCGATATGGCCAGTGATCCACATTATCGTTTGCTGCTCGAAAATGACGAGGCGCGGGTTTTCGCGGTCACGATTCCTCCTCATCAGGAAGCGTATGTCACGCACGAGCGCAACTTCCTTACCGTTACTTTGCAGGACAGCGAGGTGGTGATCTGGCGTCAGGGGCAATCGTCGCTCCAGCATTTCAAAGCGCCAAAAGGCGAGGTCCGCTTCTTTGCGGGGCCGGACGCGCGTGGTACCGCAACGACACGAGTTCCGAGTACCGCAATGTCACGGTGGAATTCAAAGATCCGGGGGTAACCACGTACGGATACAGACCGGAGACTGGGAAGCGTGACTACGGACCTTCGCTGCTGGACCGCCCGGTGGACCCGCATGGTCATTTCGTCAACTCGCTGGACCTGCAACATGCGGTTGTCAACGACGTGCAACTGCGGACGAAAGAGCACCTGGACGCGCATCATCCCTCGCGTCCGGAACTCCTGATCGCTGTGAGCGCGGTGGATCTGGCGTCACAGGGAGGCGAACTTCAACTTGATCCCGGCGAGATTCACTGGTTCGAGAGCGGCCGGTCGGGCGTGGAGAACCGCGGGGCGGCTCCAGCCAGGTTTGTTATGGTCGGGCTCAGACCCTGATTTCACGCCAGCAGGTCGGTGAGCATGTGCTCGAGGCCTTCACGCTCCTCGGCCCAGGCGGCGAGGGCGCGCGGGTTGATGAACTCGCGGTTTTCAGCGAGGAAGTCAACCATCAGCGCGGGCGCCAGCAGCTCAAAGGCGCGGATGATCTGCGCGGCGGCAATGCGCGGGCTGGGGGTGAGACGTCCGGGAACGGCCGGAGCCATGAGGTTGCGCACCTCAGCCATGGTTTCGGGCTTTTCCAGGTTGTTGCGGACAAAGCTCTGCAGCTCGTGCATGAGCGTGATCCATACAGAATCGTCAATATGGGCCGGCATCGGAAGCCTGTTCTACCCTCCCAGGCAGCGAATGCCGGGGAGGGTTGGGGGATGGGCTACGTCCGCAAGAATGCTACAGCATTCTTACGTTGAAATTAGAAACGAATTAGAGAAATTAATCGCGCAGGTTCCATGGGTCTGCGCCGGCCCAGCCCCCGGCAGGAAAGCGCCGGAATCAGGATGCATACGTCCGGGCAGGCACGAAATTGGTGGGCAAAGGCGGGGACGAGCGGCTATTCTGCTGCACACGTGTCCAGACAAAGAATCTATGTCGTGCTGCTGGCGGCGGTTATGCTTGCCGCCGGATGCCGCCGTCCTCCCGCGGATAACAATGGAGCTCTGCCGGAGAACGTCCCTGCGCCCGACGCGGGTTCAAGTTCGTCCGCCGTTGCAGAATCAAGCGATCTGGTGTTGAGCGCGGCTGTGGCGCAGATTTTAAAAGCTGACCGGCGCACCGGGTCGGTTGTGGAGCGTTGCCTGTGCGCCAGCGGAGCGAGGATGGCGGAGGTCCATTTCGTTTCGCCGGACGTGGTGCGGCAACCAATGGCGCAAGCCTTCCGGCAGATTGCCCAGCGCTACCCGCAGATTCACTGGAACTCCGGCGGGGAACGCGTGCGCGTGGTGGACAGATCAGCGGCAGCGGGATTACTCAGGGTGCGGGTCAGGCATTTTCTCGTGGTGGAAGACCGGCCTCCGCAGGCGGCGCTGCCGGCGCTGTGGCAGACGCCCGAAGTGCAGAGCTACCTGCGGAGGCACAGAATCCGTTTTGCGCGCTGGAGGGGGCCGGCAGCGAGAATGGGGAGAACATCGCCCAGAGTGGTGCAGGGGAACAATGTGACGGTGGAGGAGATTCTCGATCGCATGGTGGAAGGTTACCGTCCGCTGTACAGCGCGTGGGCGTATCGCGAGTGCCACAGCAAGACCGGGACGATGATCCAGATTTCCCTGTACTAGGCGCGGAAGGCGCGGGAAAAAGTACGAGTTTTTCACCGCGTTAACCAGTTTGATACTACCGCGGGGGCAGCATTTGCCGCTATGCTGCAAGACGATGGCAATGCGAATGACAGTCCTGGCCAGCGGAAGCAAAGGGAATTGCACGGTGGTTTCCAGCAGCCAGGCAAGCCTTCTGGTGGACGCAGGCATTTCCTGCCGGGAGACGCTGAAGCGCATGCGCGCTGCCGGGGAAGATCCGGAAAAGCTGAAAGCCATTGTGATTTCGCACGAGCACTCGGACCATGTGGCCGGGCTGCAGGTGCTGGCGCGCAAGCTGCACATCCCGGTATTTATCACCGAGTCAACCTACCATCGCTGGCACCGCGAAAACAAAGATTCTGAGGGCAAGCCGGCCAGGCTGGAGAGGCTGGAGCACTTCCAGGCAGGCCGCAGCTTTTCCGTTGCCGATATTAAGGTTACGGCGTTCACCATTCCGCACGACGCGGCCGATCCGTGCGGCTTTACCTTCAAGGCTGACGGCCTCAAATTCGCCGTGGTGACGGACCTGGGCTACATGCCGCCCAATGTCAAGGAGCAGCTCCACCGCTGTGACGCGCTACTGATCGAATCAAATCATGATCTGGAGATGCTGCGCAACGGACCTTATCCGTGGATGGTCAAACAGCGCGTGATGAGCCGCGTGGGGCATCTCTCGAACAGCGCGCTGGCGGAATTCTTTGAAAATGATTACGACGGCCACGCTTCCCATGTGGTCCTGGCGCATCTCTCTGAGCAGAACAACCATCCTGAGCTGGCCCGGGAGAGCGCGTACAAAGCGCTGGGCGGCAGGATGACCCTGTTCCAATCGGCCTGTATCAGCCTTGCCCATCAGGACAGGCCACTGCAGCCGCTGACTCTGGGGTGAGAACGTGTATCCTATATGTAACTATACTTAATACAGCTAGGTAAGGGGCCCGAATCCAGGAAGGCGATGAGCAGTATTTGCAGCGATAAAGTAATCGGGGACATATTGGCTGGATGGCGTTATGACATTTCCGGGCTGGCACCGGAAATGCGCGGCGACTATGAACAGCATCTGGCGGAGTGCGCCCGCTGCCACAGCCGGCAGATCCTGCACCGGACGATTGACATCGGGCTGATGATCATCGCCGGACTTTCCGCGGTGATATTCCTGGTGGCTTTCGGCGCAGTGCGGCATTACTCACCCAAGCACGCGCTGGTTCTGGAACTGATCGCGCTGGCCGGGTTTCTGTTCTTCAGCGTAGTGTGGCTGATCGTAGCGGTTGCAACTCCGGCTCCCGTGGTAGTCGCGGACGTGGCGCGAATTCAAGCGCGGCGGCTGCATGACCGGTTGCCCAGCAACATCCGCGAGAAATTGCCCGAAGTCACGCAGGAGTTCCTCAAAGGCAACCATCCCTGATCCGTGAGACGGCGACAGCCACCGTTACCGATGGCTGCCATGACCGCTCTACACGTCCGGTGCTATTGCTGCCAGACGTAACCCAGAATCCCATCATCCCTAAAGCTGCCGCTGGCCAGGACCTGCGCATGCTCCTGAGCGTTTGCGGTTGCAAAATGAGTACCGTCCTTTGTATTGAACATCCGGTACAAAGGCGTTGTGCCCGGCTGCTGGGAGGTGGCGATATAGCCGAGAGTCCCGGCGTTCTGGTATGTTCCGGCTGCTTCTGAGGCGTTGGTTGAAAGCATGTCGTCGTTGGCGCTCTTCAGCGAGTAGAGTGGAACGGTTCCCGGCGTCTGCGATTGCATCAGGTACCCTGCAACGCCTTCTTCCCTGAACCCCGGTTGCGGAGAGGCCGAAGTGCTGTAGAGATGCTCATCCGAATTGGTGCTCACAGAACGATAGAGCGGGATCTTTGCTCCGCTCGCCGTCGCTCCCGGGCTGGTCGCGTTGACGGCAGGCGCAGTGCCATTCGCGGTGGCCGCGGTCTGAAACTGTCCGCTGGTGCGCACATCCCCATCACGGGTGAGGATCTGCCACTGGTAGGTCTGGCCGGGCTGGAGGCCGGTCAATTGCATCGAGTGATTGGTTGAGCCACCGGCATTGTAGGCAGATTGCCAGGTTCCGCTTCCGGCAACGCGGTACTTCACGTGGTTCGCGGCTGTCTTGTCCGTAGTCCAGTGAACTGTGGCTGAGTTACCGCTAATGTTGGTGACGGTTGGCCCCTGCGTAATGTGAACGTTCCTTTCAGACGCCTGGTCCATGGTGCTGGTTTGAGCCCACACCATGGCCGTGAAGAACAGGAGCGACAACCCTGCGATTGTCCATTTATTTTTCATTGCTTTCCTTCTCCAGGGGAACAGGGGATCAGAAGCTGTTTATGGGACAATTTTCCCTGACCGGGTGCCCGCGCCGTCAGGGACACCGATCAGCAGATATTTCACTTAATCCTTAAGACGGGCCTGTGAGAGTCAAGGTTGCCCAGAGAGAGGCGCTGCGAAACCGGTCAGACCTCCAACGCGCCGATCAGGTCTGTAATCCTGCTGACGCGGTGCTCCACGCACCAGCGCTGCAGCCCGTCAACAATCTTCTCCGTGGCGCAGGGATCCCAGAAGTTCGCGGTACCCACCTGAACAGCGGCTGCACCGGCCAGCATGAACTCGACAACATCCGCGGCGGTGCTGATTCCTCCCATACCGATCACCGGGATCTCCACGGAATGAGCGGCTTCATACACCATGCGCAGAGCAATCGGTTTGATGGCGGGACCGCTGAGGCCCGCGGTCAGATTTGAAATGCGCGGCTTGCGGGTATCGGCGTCGATTGCCATTCCGACAAACGTGTTTACCAGAGAAATAGCATCCGCCCCGGCATCAGCGGCGCCCCGGGCCATGGCAGGAATGCTGGTGACGTTGGGTGTGAGCTTCACAATGAGCGGCCGCCGCGAAGCCGATTTGCAGGTGGCCACCAATTCTTCCAGCATGGTGCGGTTGGTGCCGAACACCATTCCGCCTTCATGAGTGTTGGGGCAGGAAACGTTCAATTCGTAGGCGGCAATCCCCTCGGCTTCATTGAGGATGCGAATGGTTTCAACGTATTCGTCGCGCGTGTACCCGAACACATTGGCAATGACGGTAACGTTCTTTTTCTGCGTGAGCCTGGGCAGCTTTTCCTGGATGAAGGCGCGCGCGCCAATGTTCTGCAGGCCGATGGAGTTGAGCATGCCCGCCGCGGTTTCAAACAGACGCGGCGGCGGATTGCCGACCATGGGCTCGCGGGAGAGTCCTTTGGTCACAAACCCGCCCAGCTTTTCCAGGGTCACGATGTCTTCAAACTCGATGCCGTAACCGAACGTTCCCGATGCCGCAATCACCGGGTTCTTGAACGCGATGCCGGCAAAATGCACGTTGAGATTAGGTTTGCGTGAGAGGGCCGGGGTCGGGTCCTGCGCGCGTTCCTGTTTTTCCTGAGTTTGAATATCGCTGCTGGCCATTGTGATTAGTTTAAACGGTGTTGTGATTCATTGGCCATTACGGAAGGAGTACGTGTCCGCCGGAGTTCACTTCCCGTTACGCTCCGGTGCTCTGCTTTTACGCGTTCAGCACAGTGAAGGGCGCGAAGGTCGAAGGAGCAGCACGCATCATAGTTGCAGCCAGAGTCCTCGAGGTTGCAGCCAGAGTCCTCGAGTTCTAAGCTGGGTATATGGGCCTGGTACGGCTGGAGGTATTTATGAATATGAATGTGAACGTCAGCGACCGGGAAGCAGAGGTTGCGCGGGAAATTCTGGAGCGCGCCTATCGCGAGCTGCTGCTGGAGATTGCCCGAGCCGAACACCACGAGTTCAAAGTCGCGCTGCAGGAGCGCGAGAAGTTGCTGAAAGGTTTGCTGGACAAGCTGAACAGCCTTGAGACAGTTCATTCGTAAACCTGCGCTTGCAAATCTGTGTTTGCAACACGGCCGGGAGATTGCCGTGCCCGCCGGCCGTCCGGAGGCGATGGTAAGCTAGATTGCTTATGCTTGATCTCGCCTACGTTCGGGACAACCTGCCAATCATCGAGGAAATGCTGCGGCGCCGAGGGCAGGATCCCGCGGTGCTCGCCCGCTTTCGCGAAACTGACACAAAGCGCCGGGAACTGATTACACAGTCGGAGACGCTCAAGGCGCAGCGGAACCGCGCATCCGAGGAGATCGCCAGGATCAAGAAGGCGGGGCAGGACGCGTCCGCGCAGATGGCGGAGACCAAGAAGCTGCGCGAGCAGGGCGAGGCGCTGGAAAAGCAGGCCACGGAGATTGACCAGGAACTGCGCACTCTGCTGGCGGGCATACCCAACGTGCCGCACGAGTCGGTCCCGGTGGGGCACTCGGCCGATGAAAATAAGGAAGTGCGCAAGTGGGGTACGCCGCCTCAGTTCAGCTTTACGCCGAAGCCTCACTGGGAACTGGGCGAGCAACTGGGCATACTCGATCTGGAACGGGCTACCAAGCTGAGCGGCGCACGCTTTGCCGTGTATTGGGACCTGGGTGCGCGCATGGAACGCGCGCTGGCCGGCTTCATGCTTGACCTGCATACGAAGGAGCATGGATATACGGAAGTTCTTCCGCCCTACATGGTCAACTCGGATTCGATGTACGGCACCGGGCAGTTGCCGAAATTTGCCGACGATCTTTTCAGGATTGAGAAGCGCGACCTGTGGCTGATTCCCACCGCGGAAGTCCCGCTGACCAATCTTTATCGCGATGAGACGATGGATGCCTCGCGCCTTCCGCTCTCTATTACCGGCTATACGCCGTGCTTCCGCAGTGAGGCCGGCTCTTACGGCAAAGACGTGCGCGGGATCATCCGGCAACACCAGTTCCAGAAGGTGGAGCTGGTGAAGTTCACTCGTCCCGAAGACTCTTACGCCCAGCACGAGCAGTTGACTCATGATGCGGAAACGGTGCTGCAGAAGCTGGGACTGCATTATCGCGTGGTGCTTTTGTGCACCGGAGACATGGGCGCTGCATCCGCCAAGACGTACGATCTGGAAGTGTGGCTGCCGGGCCAGCAGCTCTATCGCGAGATTTCTTCCTGTTCCAACTTTGAAGCGTACCAGGCGCGCCGGGCGAACATCCGCTACCGTCCGGAGGGCAGCAAGCGCAGCGAGTACGTGCACACACTGAACGGCAGCGGCCTGGCTGTTGGTCGCACCTGGCTGGCAGTTCTCGAAAATTATCAGCAGGCCGATGGCAGCGTTGTGGTTCCGGAAGCCCTTAGGCCGTATATGGGCGGAGCCGACAGGATCACTGCAAAAAAGTTCTAAATGCCCGCACTGGGTACCGGGCAGGCGGAGCTTCTTGTGGACCAATCGAGCCTCACATCCGAAACTGCGGAGCGCTGCTTTGGCCGCAGCACGGCAAGCGGAGTTTTAAGAAGGCAATCGCTTTTTGTCGCGACGCGTGAGTTGCTGCGCTGAAGTTGCCTCAGAGCGCAGACCAGGCTTCAGCCTGCCGGCGCAGTGATGGGCTGCTTCCACGGCGGCAATCAGTGCCCGCCGGGGGCTGGCTCCGACGAGGCAGCCGCAGGAATTACAGTGCGAAATGAGCATCCGGGGATGGGTAGGGGAAGGCGTGTGATTGAACGACATCTCGTACATACCTGAAATCGAGCCTTTGTAGGGGTTTGTCCTAGCTCAATGTAGGCCAGAATCAGAGCCGGTTCAAGCTCAAAATTGCGCCAGTCGCAATATGAGAAAGTGTTAAGAATGTGTGAGTTAGAGCCGGATACGCATCAAGGCAGGTTTGCCCGGTAATGCCGGAATCACGGCAAGCCGGGACAGGCTGCCAAAAGGTTGAAGAATCGAAAAGCCGGGCTTCTCCTGGTTTTTCCTTTTCGGCCTTCAGAGTGTACGCACTGACTTTCTCTGCTAGTCCTACGGCATCTGCGCCAAGCAACTCTTCGAGGAGACAAGCACAGGGAAGAGTACCTCCACCTTCAAGATAACC
>JBLMYN010000157.1:0-6935 GCA_050258305.1 Actinomycetota bacterium | reverse complement strand
CGTAGTGCCCAATGGCGTTCCTCTGAACCACTTCGAGGCCAACTACGCAAAGCGTCAAGGTCTGTTGTGGCTTGGCCGGATTTGCGAAGAAAAAGGGCCGCATCTGGCATTGGACATCGCCTCGCGGTCAGGCTGGCCGATTGTGATGGCAGGCCAGGTGTATCCGTTTTCATATCACCGGCAGTTTTTTGCAAGGGAGATCGAGCCACGGCTGCGGCGGAACCCGAACGCCCGGTGGATCGATTCTCCTTCCGCTCCGCTGAAGTGTGAGCTTCTACGCAGCGCGGCGGCCCTGCTGATCACCAGTCTGGTGGACGAAACCAGCTCGCTTGTGGCCATGGAAGCCGCGGCATGTGGAACTCCGGTTATCGCGTTCCGGCGCGGCGCGCTGCCGGAAGTCGTGAAAGATGGCGTCACAGGATTCGTGGTTGAAGGCGTCTCAGAAGCGCTCAAAGCGCTTGAGCGGCTGCACACGATCTCTCCCGGAGAATGTCACGCCAACGCGTTCCGCTACTTCACCGCCGGAGCAATGGCGGACGGATATGAGCGGCTGTACGCCCGCCTGCTATCGAGACACTCAAGAACGCTCAAGATTGCGTAGAGTTCAAGCTTCCGGAAATTCAAAAAAACGCTGCAAGAAAATCGCGCTTTTGCGATCTACAAATCAGAGGGATGTTTCTCCTGGGTGGACGCCTGGGACTCGCTGCTGGTGAGCTCCTTCCGAAGCAGTGGGGAATTCAGGTGGTGCATCAAGCGGCCGCGCTATGCTGAGCGTGGCCGCTTATTTTTTTGCGCCTCTCAAGTGACGCGCCTCCGCTTGACCCAGACCGTTTTCGTCATCTTCTAGGCCTGCCAGGAATCTCTGTGTTCCATATTTATGGCAAACATGAAATAATCGGGTTATGAAAGAGGAATCTGTTCGCACCACCGTGGATATTCCGGCTTCCCTGTACCGGAAGTTGAAAGAGCAGGCCGCTGCCCGAGGCTCCTCCGTTCGCGAGCTCGTTCTTGCCGGCGTGAAAGGCGTGCTGTTGCAGGGGCAGCGTCCGCGGCGGAAGCGCGTGCAGTTCCCCCTGATTGTCTCCGATGGACCCAAGGTAGACCTCACCAACCAGCAAATCTATGAACACATTGAATTTCCTTGATGCGAATGTCTGGCTGGCTCTGCTCTGGAACCGGCACGTGCACTCGGAAAAGGCAAGGGCATGGTTCGAAGAAGCCGGTGAGGAGCAATTCCTTTTCTGCCGTTTCACGCAAATCACCGTTCTGAGGCTTCTTACCACGGAAAAAATCATGGGCAAGGACACGAAATCAATGTCCGAGGCCTGGAGTCTCTGGGACCACGTATGGGCCGATGATCGCGTCGTCTTCCTTCCTGAGCCAGAGGATATCGAAAGAGAGCTTCGGTCGAGGTCGCGCCTGTCCAGCCAGTCACCGAAAGTCTGGGCGGGCGCTTACCTGCTGGCATTCGCTTCTGTTGCCGGGTTGCGGTTCATCACATTTGATCAGGCTCTCAAGTCCCGTGGTGCAAACGTGCTGGTGCTCCAATAACCTCCCGTAGGGCTTTCATTTGGGGATGGTGCGGGTTGCGCTGAGCACACGGGAGTCATCCGCGGACCAGGAAAACCAATCCCGCCACGATCAGCACGCCCTCGATGATGGCCACGAACACCTTTTCCGGCAGACGATCGACAATTCGCTTGCCCAGCCAGGACCCAAACACCATGATCGGGCCCAGCGCGAGCCCGATCAGCACGGCGGCCCCGGTGAGAATAGAAGTTTGGCGATAGGCGAAGAGCTTGGTCACGTGCATCACGACCGTGGAAAGCGCCTCCGTGCCGATGTACGCGCCCTTGACCAGACCGTAGGCCAGAAAAAAAGGCGCCATGATGGGGCCGACGCTGCCCAGCAGAGCGGAAAGAAAGCTGGCTCCGGCGCCGATTCCGGCAAAGGCAGGGGTTGGGAACGGCTTGGGCCGTCGCGGTCGCAGATGCCGCCAGGCTACGATCACCAGCAGGAACGCTCCCAGCAGCCGGGTGAGAAATTTGAGCGGGGCTGCCGCAAAAAGATATCCGCCCAACAGCGCCATGGGTACGCCGCCCAGCGCGAACCAGGCCACCACACGCCAGTTCAATTCGCGGCGATTGAACCAGACCCGGCTCCCATTTCCGATGAGCTGCGCCACCGTCAGGATGGGAATTGCTTCCCGGACTCCGAAAGCCCCAACCAGCACAGGCAGCAGGACGGCCGCCCCGCCAAATCCGGTGACCGCCGCCAGGGTTGAGGCGAACAGAGCGGCTAGCGCAAGTACAATCCACTGCACAATCTCCGACATGAGCGGCGGTTCAACTTCAGGATGAAGGCAAGCTCTGAGTTTACATGACCTAAAGCATCCGGCCCGAGCTTTGCCCGGGCCGGATGAGTTTGCTTGTGTTGCTGCGACGCTATTGAATCACTAGAGCCGCCGTTGTCGAGTGACTTAGACTACCGCTGACGCCGCTGATCGTCAGGGTTCGAGTTCCCCTCCTCGCCCTGCGGTTCACCGTCACGGTAAGAGTGGAAGAACCAGATCCGGTTACCGAGGCAGGGCTGAAGCTCGCGGTTACACGTGAGCCCAGTCCGCTGACGCTCAGGTTTACGGTGCCGGAGAATCCATTCAGCGCGCCGATCGTCACCGTGTAACTTCCCGTGGTTCCGCGGGTCACGTTGAGACTGGTGGGCGAAACAGAAATTGTAAAGTCCGGCTGGGGTGCTCCATTTACTACCAGCGTGACGTTGGTGGAGTGCACCAGGGTGCCGCTGGTTCCGGTGATGGTCAGAGTGTAAGTGCCGGACAGGGTGGCAGTGCTGGTGGTGACTGACATGGTTGAAGAACCCGAGCCGGTCACCGAAGTGGGGGTGAAGCTGGCGCTGGCGCCCGCTGGCAAGCCGCTGACGCTGAAAGCAACAGCGTTGGTAAACCCACCGGATGCAGTCACTGTAGCTGTGTATGACGTACCCGCACCCGCTGTAACGGTCTGCGATGCCGGCGATGCTGCGATGGAGAAATCCGGGCCTGTGGGCGAGGGCGGCGGCAGGACGCAATTGCTCGCAGCGTTGGAGAACTCCAGCTGGATGGTGTACGAGGTGCCGTTGGCCACGTAGGTGCCTTGCTGGCCATTGCAGATATCGCCGATTTCGCCGTTGTTCTGGTCATACCAGGCCAGCGGCGGAGCAAAGGTCGTCGCGATCCCTACAAACGCGTCCGTAATGGCTTCCGTCAGTTCGTGGCTGGTCACCGACGTGTAGTTGCCGAATACCCCGGCGTTACCGCAGCCGCCGGTAGCGCAAAGGCCGCTCTGCATGTCCGGGTGTACGCCGTACAGAACGTTGTGCCCGCTGAACAGGGTCGAAGTGGTGCCATGATAGGCGCAGAACCCGCCCGCCTGGCAGCTTGACGACCCGCCCTGCGTGATGGTTTTTCCCGGAGGGAAAAAGATCATGTAGAGGGTGTCCGGGTTGCCCGCTGCATCAAGAATCGGCGCGGGAAGATGCCCGGCACTGATCTGGGCCAGCAGTTCCGACTGGACTTGCGAATCCGTGATGGTGGAGCCGTTGTTGGCTGCTGACGGAACAATCTGAAACAGTCCGTCAAACGTGCCATTCCCAATCGTTTGATTCGTGCCTCCGGTGGCCGGCGTGTTGTACTGGGTCAGCAAACTGGTGTAGCCGCTGTTGGCGCCGGTGAGATCGCCATAGAACTGGCCCATGGTAGGCGAGGCGGTTCCGGCAACCTGCGCGTTGTACGAACCGCTGCCGTACAGCACCTGCACAACGTGGACGTTCGAAATCACGGGTCCACCCCAGTAGTTGAGGTGCGCGCCGGCGGGAGCAGCGAACCCTACAGGTCCACTCGCCGTGTTGGGATCACGCAATGGAACCATCTGCAACCGGTGCTGGGCAGCTATGGCCGGCAGTGCCTGCTGCGAAGTTGCGGTTGCCGTCTGGTGCTGCGGCACTGCTGCATTCGTGCCGCCCGAGGGATCAACAGATGGTGAAACCTGCGCCAGCAGGGGCAGGACAAGGAAAGAGACGAGGCTTGCCAGACAAAGAAACATCCACACGCTACGACGTGTTCGACTGAACATTCATGTTCTCCTAAGCCGGTGTTTCCGGGGAATAAGGCCGTAACAACATCTTGCGGTCTGACTGTTGATGAAAGCCCCGCACGGGCGAGCAGAGTTGCTGAAGTCTTACAGATAAGCTGGTGCGATGCAAGGGGAAAGTTCCACTTTTTATTCAAAAGTTTCGTGTCACGACCTTATTTTTACAATGGAGGCAGGCTGCGAAAAAGGAGGCCATGGAAATGGATCGCCAGGGTTAGGCCACGGGCTGGCCAGACTCCGGCCGTACCGTTCTATCCATGGAAGGACACGCTCGCCCGTATGGCAATCCGTTCACACAATCGCTCTGCCTCTTCCATGTAATGGGTCGTGTAAATCACGGACATTCCCGCTGCGGCGCGAGATCCTCAATGCGCAGGGGCGAGGACATCAGGCATTCCTTCCGTGCGCCTGATTGTACTCGCCCCCTCGGGATGCTCTCAACCTTGGCTCATGCACAGGCACGCAGCATGGTTGAAGCGAAACCCGGAACTGAACGCTTACTCTCTCTCCTTATTTTGGTACCTTGTTGGATTTCGCGGCCGTATCGGCCACCAGCCCGCGGTATTTCAGCATGGGTTCCACGCTGGGCTTCTTGCCTCGCCACGCCTCATACATTCTTTCCAGGTCGTCGGTATTGCCCCGCGAGAGAACCATTTTGCGGAAGCGGTCGCCGTTGGCGCGCGTCAACCCGCCGTGCTCGGTGAACCACTGGAAGCCGTCGTCCGCCAGCATCTGTGTCCAGAGATACGCGTAATATCCCGCCGAATAGCCGCTCCCCCAGATGTGCGCGAAATAGCTCGACCGGTAGCGCGGTGGCGTGTAGCTGATCCACAGATGCATCTGCTCCAGGGCGTCTTTTTCGAACTTGTCAGAATTCTGCAGGCCCGCGCTCGCCGGCAGCGTGTGCCACTTCATATCCAGCTCGGCGGCGGCCACCAGCTCCGTCATGTCATATCCGGCATTGAACGTTTTAGCCTTGCGGATTTTCTCCACCAGTTCCTTGGGCATGGGCGCGCCGGTCTTGTAGTTCTTCGCATAGTGCTCGAAGACGGAAGGATAGAGCGCCCAATGCTCGTTGAACTGCGAGGGGAACTCGACAAAGTCGCGCGCCGTGGAGGTTCCCGAGAGGCTGGGATATTCCGTGTTGGAGAACATGCCGTGCAGCGCATGGCCGAACTCGTGGAACATGGTGGTCACATCGTCGAAGGTAAGCAACGCAGGCTCGCCCGGCGCCGGGGGATCAAAATTGGCGACATTCGTCACCACCGGTTTCAGGTTCAGAAGCTTCGACTGGTCAACGTAGTTCGTCATCCACGCGCCGCCCTGCTTGTTGTCGCGCTTGAAGTAATCGGCGTAGAAGAGCGACAGCGGGCTGCCGTTTACGTCGAACACTTCAAACACGCGCACGCCGGGAGCGTACACGGGAAGATCCTTGCGCTCCTTGAATGTCAGCCCGTAAAGCTGATGGGCGGCGTAGAACACGCCGTTCTGCAGCACGTTGTTCAGCTCGAAATACGGTTTGATTTCGTCTTCGTTCAAGTCGTATTTCGCCTTGCGCACCTGCTCGGAATAGAACTCCCAGTCCCACGGCTGCAGCTTAAAGCCGCCATGCTGCTTGTCGATGAGCGCCTGAATGTCTTTGGCCTCGGCGGCGTCCCGCGCTGTGGCCCCGGGCACAAGCTGGGCCATAAACTTCAGCGCTGCTTCGGGCGTCTTGGCCATCTGGTCCGTCAGTTTCCAGGCGGCAAAGTCCGGATAGCCCAGCAGCTTTGCCTTCTGCGCGCGCAACAGCGCCATCTTCTCAATGGTCTCGCGCGTGTCATTGGCGTCACCGCGCTCCGTCCGTCCCCAGGAGTTTTCGAAGATCGCCTGGCGTGTGGCGCGGTTGCTCAATGAATCCAGGGCGGGCTGCTGCGTGGTGTTCTGCAGCGGAATAACATAGCCATCCACCTTGCGGTTCTTGGCTGCCGCTTCCGCAGCCTTGATCTCGGCGTCGCTCAGCCCGGCCAGCGCTGCCTTGTCGGTAGTGGCATAGGCGCCCGCTTTGGTGGCCGCGAGCAGCTTGACGATGAAAGTCTGCGAGAGGCTCGCCAGTTCCTCATTGATCTTTTTCAGTTCCGTCTTGTCCGCGTCGCTGAGATTGGCCCCGGCGTGTACGAACTGCTGGTAGTCGTACTCCACCAGCCGCAACTGTTCCGGAGTCAGCTTCAGCGAATGGCGCTCCTTGTAGACCGCCTCCACGCGCTTGAACAGTTTGGCGTCAAGATAGATCTCGTCGCGGAGGGCGGCCAGCTTCGGCGCCTCAATCTGCTGCACCTTCTGCAGGGTGGGATCCGTGTTGGCGCTCACCACGGCAGAAAACGTTTCTCCCGCCCGCGTCAGAAGCTGTCCGGTCTTTTCCATGGCGACGATCGTGTTCTCAAACGTCGGCGCGGCCGGGTTATCGGCGATGGCTTTCGTTTCCTTCAACTGTTCGGCGATGCCGGCCTCGATGGCGGGCTGATAATCCTCGTCCTTGATCTTGTCGAAGGGAGGCGCGTGGAACGGCAGCGTGCTGGGCGCATAGAACGGATTGTCCGGGCCAAACTTCGCCGCAGGCTCAGTCTGGCCGGGCGACGCGACCGCACTAACGCCGAGAATAAGAACGGTACCAATAAGCAGGATGTTCATGCAATACAGTGTAAAGGCTCACGCGGAAGACAGGTCAAGTGGGCATTGATAGAAGCCGGCAGGAAGCTTTACCGCCGCTTGCCGCCTGCCCGCCGGGGCTTTGGCTTGAGATTGAGGGCG
>JBLMYN010000156.1:0-6438 GCA_050258305.1 Actinomycetota bacterium | reverse complement strand
AAATAGAGGTCATTCGTTTATGCCCGCTGCGCGGCGCAGCATATGGATCCTGCTCGTCAATGGCGATCCCACGGTGCAACAACTGCGCGCCCTCATGCTGCGCATGCAGGGCTATCGGGTGGACACGGCTGGCAGCCTGGATGACGCTCGCGCGAAAATGACCGACCGCCGTTACAGGCTGGTCATTGTGGACGTGGGCCATTTCGCCGACGACGGGCTTGACTTCTGCGAAGAGATCAAAAGCAGAGATCCTCATCAGAAACTGCTGATCCACGCGGAAGACAGGGTCTTTCCCGTGAAGAGCGATTGCCCGGACGACGTGGTCCCTAAACAGGAGGGTCCGCTTACGTTCGTTAAAGCGGTGGAACGGCTGCTACGGGTGGCATAGCACGGCGGAACGGCGGATCACCTTAACTGTGCGTTTTCCCAGGCTTCCATGTATTCAGGAAATCGATTACATCCTCTTCAGTCCGCAAATGCGCCTTCTCAAATTCAGTGGTAGAAGACAGAAACCTACCTGATGAACTGAGGACGGCGATAGACGGAATTCCTTTTTTGAGATTGATGTGATATTTCCTCGCCAGGCCAAGATTTTTGTCATACTGCCCAACGTTTACGTGCACCACCAGGAAATTCTCGCGCAGCAGTGGCTCAATCCGCGGCTGATGGAATCCCCGGTCGAGTATGTAACAATCGCTGCACCAACTGGCCCCAAAAACAAGCAGGATTCGCTTGTGTTGTTTTGTGGCCTTCCCAACCGCCGCGTGGATTTCCCGGACCGGGTTTGCATTGGCGCGGTAGAGGTTGGGATTGACAACGGTCGGCTCCCGGAGTGGAACTTTTTTCCACTGCGCGTGCGCAATTGCGCCCACAAGAAGTACTGTAAGCACCAGGGCTCTCGTACGATTCGCCATACTCGACAAAGTGTACATGACCACCAGTGAGCACCGCGGCTGAGACGGCGCTCCGGGCTCCCATTTACAATAAACTGTTTTGTCTCACCGCATGAGTCCACACAACACCAGCTTCTTCGTCCGCCATTTTGGCCTGCGCGGCGTCGCTCTGTTTGAGGCCCTAAAGGGCGCATTGGCTGTCGCGGGGGCCATCTGGGTGGTCAGCCTGCGCCACAAGGACCTGCTGAAAGTTGCGGAACACATGCTCGGGACTTTCCACGTCGCACCCGACCGCCACATTGCCCTGGAGTTCATGCGCTTTGCCGAGAAGATCAACGGCCGGGATCTCCGCACCGTACTCGTTCTGGTGCTGGTCTATGCGGGTATCCGGTTTACTGAGGCGACGGGGCTGTGGCTGGAGAAGGAATGGGCTGAATGGTTCGCCCTGATCTCGGGCGGAGTGTACATCCCTTATGAAATTGCCGAAGTTGTGCGACATCACAACAGGACCACGTGGGCGATCCTGCTCATTAACATCCTGATCGTGCTCTACATGGCGTGGCTGCTGTTTGATTCCTACAAAAGACGAAAGCTGGCCCGCGAGCAGGGACTGCCCGCGGATTGAGTCCAAATGTAGAGAGAGGCCGAGCCGAGGCTATTTGGATTCGTAAACCGTCTTTCCGCCTACAACCGTCCGCAGGACTTTCGTTTTCAGAATCTCCGGCGCAGCTATTTTGGTGATGTCGCGGTCCAGAACGGCGAAGTCAGCCAGCATGCCTGGCGCCAGTACGCCTTTTTCCTTCTCCGCGAACTCGGCATAAGCCGCGCCCGTGGTGTACGCGGCGATTGCCTGATGGATGTTCAGCTTCTGGTCGGGGAAATACTCTTTCGTGCCGGCCTCGTTCTTTCGCGTGATGGCGCAGTACACGCCGCGAAACGGCGTGACCGGCTCGACGGGGTAGTCGGTCCCAAAGGCCAGGTGTACGCCTTCGTCAAGAAACCTCTTCCAGGCGTAGGACTCCTTTGCCCGTTCGGGACCAAGATGCGCTTCCGCCCAGTTCATGTCGGTAAGAAGATGGTTGGGCTGCATGGAGGCGATTACTCCCAGCTGCTTGAATTTGATGAAATCATCGGGCGCGACGACCTGAGCATGCTCAATGCGAAAGCGGAAATCACGCTTTGGGCTGTTCTTCTCGGCTGCGGCGAATGCCTCCAGCGCCATTCTCACCGCTCGATCGCCAATGGCGTGGAAGCCAAGCTGGAAGCCGGCCTGCGCGCGTTCGATGGCCATCTTGTTCAATTTGTCCTGCTCGTAGCGCGGGATGCCCGAGTTCTTTGGGTCGTCACTGTAGGGCGCGAGCATGGCGGCCGTGCGCGACCCGAGCGAACCATCCATGAACGCCTTGAGCATGGTTGTGTGCAGCATGGGATCGGAGGCAGGATGATGCGCGCGCATCTCTTTAAGTCGTTCCAGCGGCAGGTCGAACGGCAGCCACTCGGCAATGCGTAGAGGGAGCTTGCCTTCCTTTTCCATCTTTTCATAGACGAGGAAATCGTCCCAGGTAGAGAAGTCCTGCACGGAGGTGATGCCGGACTGGATCGCGTCCTCGATGGCCAGCTCTAATGCTTTGCGCCGCTGAGCCGGAGAAGGCGGCGGAATTTTACTTTGCACCAGGAGCATGGCCGTTTCGCGCAAAATTCCTGTGGGTTCGCCTTTTTCGTCACGATCGATCTTGCCGCCGTGAGGGTCCGGTGTCTGCGCCGTGATGCCCACGGCCTTGAGCGCCGCCGTATTCGCCACCGCGATGTGGCCATCCACGCGGGTGAAGATGGCAGGATGGTCGCCGGTTACGGAGTCGATGTCCTGGCGGGTCGGCGTGGTCTGCGTGGCCCAGAGCGTGTGGTCCCAGCCCTCGCCCTTGATCCACTCGCCCGGCGCGGTGGTTTTTGCCCGCGCAGCAATACGCTGCTTCATTTCTTCGAGAGACTTTGACCCGACCAGATCAACGTTCAGCTTTTCCGATCCGGCACTGAACAGATGCACGTGGGCATCGTTAAATCCGGGCATGACAAAGTGGCCGCCCAGGTCGATGACCTGCGTCTTTTTGCCTTTAAATCCCAGCGCCGCTTCATTACTGCCGGCGTAGATGATTTTTCCATGGGAAACGGCCAACGCGTGCACGCGAATGTTATGCGCACTCATTCTCTCTGGGAATGGGTGCTCTGACCACGGCGGCTCCGTGGGGATCGCGGTTCCCGTGTAAATATCGCCGTTGATGAAAATTATGTCTGCTTTGTTTTGAGTTTTTGCGCCTGAGATGCTTGTCATTGTGAGTCCGAAGAACAGCACAAAGAAAATCTTCATTCATGCACTCCGGTAAGAGCCAATAAGATGAGAAGAATTCGCTTCAATCCTAAATCACGATTCGTGCAATCGTACCACTCGCGCAGGGTGTGTGCGCCGCCGCCGTCCCCGCCGGCGCCGATGGTGGTGGCTTCCTTGCCCAGCGAAAGCGGTACATTGGCGTCTGTGGATGCAAGGCGCGGAATCGACTGGATGCGCAGGTGCGCGTCCACCGCTCGCACTACTTTCAGGATGCGCGCGTCCGACGCGAGCGCCGCTGCCGGCCGGTCTCCGATGGGCTCAATCGCGAACCGCGCTTTCGGCTCGCTGCCGCGGTGGGCCAGCGCCTGCTCGCTCCAGGCTTCGTGGACGCACTCGCGCAGGCGCTCCTCCAGACGCTGCAATTCCTCTTTGGATGCCGAGCGCAAATCCACGCGCGCCGCCGCCGATTCAGGAATGGAATTGACTGAAGTGCCTCCCTGGACCACGCCGATGTTATAGGTGGTTCGCGGTGATTCTGGAACCGCGCCCTCACTGAATCGCGCCAGGGCCCGGGCCAGCAAAATGATCGGATTGGGCACGCCGAAGTCGCTCCAGGAATGGCCTCCCGGCCCGCGAAAGGAGATTTCGAAGCGCCGGCTGCCCAGCGCCTGCGTGACATAGGTGTCCGTTCCCGCGCCATCGATTACCAGAAGGGAATGGATGGCGTCTTTCCACGGCTGACTCGCAAAGATGTGGCGCATCCCGCGCAGATTTCCCTCGCCTTCTTCCCCCACATTCCCGATAAAGGCCACATTCATGGCGAGTTGCAATTGCGATCGTTTGAGCGCCGAGGCAATGGCAAGGATCGCGGTTACGCCCGCGGCATTGTCGCTGATTCCCGGCCCGAACAGCCGGTTGCCCTCCTCGCGCGTTTCCAGGCGCGTGCCAATGGGAAAAACCGTGTCCAGATGTGCGCTCACTCCGAGGAACGGAGCGCGCTGAGTCGATGGCAGCAGCCCAAAGACATTGCCCAGTTCGTCCGTGTGCACATCTTCAAGGCCGATTGACCTGAATCTCTCCTGAAGCCACTCGCTTCGCGCCGCCTCGCCGAAGGGAGGCGAAGGAATTTCCGCGAGTTCGCGCTGCCAGCGCCGAAACTCCATTTCCTGGTTATGCAGATACAGAAAAGCTGAATGAACCGCCCGCATCTCGGCAAGACGCGCAATTTCCTGAGACGGGAAGCTGGCGGAATTAGTGGCGGGCGCGCGGCTGGGCATGACGTGGACCGCTATTCATACTACAACGCCGATCGAGAAATGATTCCGACAAAAACCCGGGATACAGAGCGCAAAAGAAAAAGCGGCCCGCAATTCAATCGGGCCGCCTGTACTCGAAAGTCGCCGATTCTATTTGGGGTTGCTGGTCGCGGTGCCGGCAGCAGCCTTCTTGTGCTTCTTGGCGTGCTTCTTGGCCGCCTTGTGATGAGCATGCTTTTTGTGGGCTGCCGGCGCGCTTGAGCTGCTTGAAGTTGCGGTACTGCCGGCAGCCTGAGCGAATGCCATGGCGCCGGTGAGCGCGAGCGCGCACACGAGTGTGAATAGCTTCTTCATGGTGTGATCTCCTTCGATGGGGAATTACGGAAAGGGTTTACTACTCTCCTGCGGCATAGTGTCTCACAAACGTTTATGAAAAAAGCAAAAAAGAAAGCGGCCCTGAACCGGGCCGCTGAAGCGAAACAATTTCCAGGAAATTACTTCGTCGTCTTGGCTGCAGCCTTCTTGTTCTTCTTGGCCATCTTGTGATGCATCTTGCTGCTCTTCTTGGTGCTCTTCTTCGTGGTTTTGGCGGTCTTGGCGGGCTCCTGTGTTTTCGCGCTGGAGGGAGCCGCCGGCTGAGCTACAGCCAACGCGCCACCAAGAACCAGAGTGCAAAATACTGCGAATAGCTTCTTCATGCATTCTCCTTTAAGAGGAAGATTCAGAGTGTTGCTATTCGAAACCCAGAGATGTGGAAATAGTTGCGTTTGCCGGGCTGCACCTGTTTAGGTGCGGACAGGCGCTTGCGGGCAACAGGCCAGGATTTCCTCTTCGCTGAGGCAGCGGTCCGAAGACTTGGCGCGCTGGAAGATTCGCTCCACCACGTCCTCGGCAGCGGGAATGTCTCTACTCTCCAACCAGAAGATTACATTGGACTTACCGCTCATCGGCCCGATATCGATGATCTGCTCCAGGCCGAAGTAATGCGAAGGGACACCCGAATAGACAGTATTCGCCAGTTCCGTGTCGCCTTTTTTGAAAGCTTTGATCACGGCGGCGGCGTGAACGCCGGTGGCCGTGCGGAAAGCGTCATCGCCCAGCACCGGATAGTTGCGCGGGATGGGAACACCGGTTGCCTGGGAGACGGTCTGGCAATATTTTTTCAAGCTGGTCAGGTCCTGCTCCGCCCAGGGCTTGATTCCCATGAGCTTTAGATTCACGAGCATCTGGTCCATCTGGGTATTGCCGACCCGCTCCCCTATCCCCAGAGCTGTGCCATGAACGCAGTCAGCGCCGGCGGCCAGCGCCGCCAGAGAGTTGGCCACAGCGAGTCCGCGGTCAGAATGTCCGTGCCAGTCCACGCGTACGGTTGCGCCAGACGGTTTCACTACCTCATCCAGGATGAAGCGGATCAGCGCCTGAACGCCGCTCGGAGTTGCATGTCCGACCGTGTCGCATACCACAATGGCCGTGGCCCCGCAGTTGATGGCTGTGCTGTAGAGCCGCTTTACCGTATCGGGATCACAGCGCGATGTGTCTTCCGTCACGTACATCACGTCCAGCCCGAGTGATCGGCCGTAGTTGACGGCTTTTTCTGTGGTGGCAACCAGAAAATCATCCGTCCAATTTTCCGTGTACCGGCGGATCGGGCTGGAACCGATAAAGCAGGCCACCTCAATGCCGATGCCGACTCTTTGTGAAATCTCCGCGATCGGACGGATGTCATTCTCATGGGTGCGGGCGGCGCAATTTGGCCGGATTCTCATCCGGCACTCGGCGATCTCGCGCGCCAGGCGTTCCACGTCCGCGACCGCGCGCGGACCTGCGCCGGGCAGGCCGATATCAAGGCTGTTGATGCCCAGTTCCTCCATGAGATGGAGAATCTTCAGCTTTTGCTCAACCCGCCTAGGCCCGTCCTGCTCAACGACGAAACCCTGCGCGATGGTCTGCAGTCGCCCTCCGT
>JBLMYN010000155.1:0-5343 GCA_050258305.1 Actinomycetota bacterium | reverse complement strand
GAACTGGAAAGCGCGCGCATTCCGGCCGGGCCGGTGCTTGATCCGGGACAGGTGCTGGAAGATCCTCAGGTGAAGGCGCGCAGGCTGCTGCAGCCGCTTGAATTCCCGGGCGTCTCCGCGCCGGTGCCTTTGGCGGCTCCCGCACTTCAATTGTCGTCGACGCCCGGGAGCATCCGCCGCCGCGCGCCCATGGTGGGTGAGCACACCGACGAGGTGCTGCGCGAAATTGGGTATTCTGAAGACGAGGTCCGTGCGTTGCGCAAGGCCCAGGCGGTTTAGCGGGTCTTACCGCAAATGCTTCAGCGGCCAGAAATGATGATGCTTCTTTTTCTCTTTCTTCTTTTCCTGATGGCTGCTGGATGGTTCTGACGCCACACAACGCAGTGAACCATTTCTATTGGCAATGTCACCCACGCAGCGGTTGGAGTCGCGGAGTTCGGCCTTCATCTTCCTGCCCTTGTCATCCTTGCACATCGCACGCAGAGTGGCGCCCTGCACGCTGGGGTCATCGCAGGACGAGAGATAAGAACCGGGCGGGATGGTGCCGCTCTGGCAGCTCAGGCCCCCGTTGAGATTGATAACGCCTTCAGCACACTGGGCGGCGTTCTCCAGCCGGGCAGGAACCGCCTTGCCTTCGACGTTCTGGCAGTCGGCATGTAGCGTGTGCCCTTTCATACGGATGTTCTTGCAGGTGGAGGTATATGGCCCGGTGGGCGGCGCGGCCTGGCCTGCGGCAAAACAAACGCCAAAGAAGATGAACCAAAACGCAGTTCCGGAAGCAGGTAGTCGCATGCAAATTCCTCTGGGCCGCGGCCGTGGCTCAAATACTACGCGTTGGCCGGGCGAAGACTGGGGATGGTCGAGCCCAGTATAGAGCAGGTTCACCAGCTTCTCCTCGCAAAATTTACGCTGCTCTCGGCTTCTGCTCCAGTTGAATATCGAAAAAGGCATGGTTGTCACACCAGGTCTCTGAGTATGACCTTGATCTCCAAGCGTTTTCCTGAGGGTTGTTGTACCGTCAGGGTGACCTCTGTTCCCGGCTTGCCGTATTTCCACGAGTCACGGACATCGGTAAGAGCGAGTTGGGCCGTGCTGGTTCCATTAATGGCGAGCACGATATCTCCTGCCTTAAGTCCGGCATGGTCCGCGGGGCCGCCCGGAATCACGTCATAAACCTCGAAGTTATCGCCTTTCTGCGCCAGCCACATACCGGCGCGGTCATAGCTGTCGCGAAGTCCGAAGTGACTGTTCTTCTCAAATATCAGGCGATGGCGGGCGTAATCACAGATAAACGTGAACTGCTTGAGAACATCCGGGCCAATCAGGCCGGCCTTGTCCGCCTGCGCCGTAGCTCCCGACTTGTTCGTGCTGAGGCGGGCGATCAGACCGTGCAACTCGAATCTGCCGATCTTCAAACTCCTGGCCCGAATCATGTAAGAGCGCACGGGACCGCCGATTCCCCACCCGCTGATGCCCTGGAAACGCGCCTGATACTTTTCCGCGATGTGATTCGCGGCAACGAACGGGCCATAAAGGATCAGCGCGGAACGCGCCCCGGTGTCAACACCAAAGCGACCGAGGACACCATCAAACCGGGCGTGGATTAAAGGAATGTTGCCCTCGCGCTCAAAGAGGATGGACTCACCGGGGCCGGAGTAGGCATATGTCTTTGCGTCATAAAAGAACAACTGCCTCTTGATGTAATCATGGCGGACAACGTAATTGCGGAAAACTTCCAGGCCAAAGAAGCCGTCCACCCGTACTTTTCCGAAAACCGCTCCGGAATCAGCGGTCGATATGATGCTGCAACTGAGGTCATGAAGCCGCACGGGACCAAAGCTGAGTTCGCGGACATGGGTAAGCTGGTACTCAACGCTCTTTTCGCCGACCCCGCCGGTGGTTCCGGAACCCTGGCTCTTCAGTCCGGCTTCTTCCGCCACTTGCGGGCTCACAGCAAGGTTGGCTCCGGTATCCAGGATCATGTGGAATGGGCCCTTCCCGTTGATCATCACGTTGACGAAGATGCGGTTGTCGATCAGTTCGAAAGAGACCGTGCCGAGCGGCGCCACCGAGCGCGCTGTTTGAGCATTGGTGAGAAGAGTAAAGAACAGAAGTATCAGCAATCGAAACTGAAATGCTTTCAGCATGGCATACCGGGATATTAGACGCGCGCGCGCCGGATTCGGTAATTTATCATCAACCGCAGTGCTTGAACTCCAGACTGAAGTTAAATACGTGAAGGGCGTGGGCCCGCGCGTGGCTGAATGGCTGCAGCAGAAGAATATTTCCACCGTGGAAGATCTGCTGTACTACCTTCCCTTCCGTTATGAAGATCGTCTGAATCCTCGTGGAATTGGCGAACTGAGGCCCGGCGAGATGGCCACCGTGATTGCCGAGGTGCGCAACACGGGCGTGTTCCGCACCAGCAAGATGCCGATCTTCGAGATGGTGGCGGCGCAGGGCAGGTCCAGCCTGAAATGCATCTGGTTCAACGGCTCCTACCTTCGCGACCGCTTCAAGCCCGGCCAACTGGTGGCGCTTTACGGAAAAGTGGAGGAAGGATGGAAAGGAAAAGGCCTGCAGATTGTTCAGCCGCAATTTGAAATCCTGGACGGCTCGCCGGGCGACCTGGAGGGCAGCGAGAGCGAGGACGCAAAAGCATACGAATCTCTGGAGGTCGGGCGCATCGTGCCTATCTATGAATCGGCGGCCAATGGCAAACTGACCTCGCGCTGGTTCCGGCGGGTGATCCATGGCGCTCTCGAGAACCTGCGGCCTGACATCCCGGACGGTATTCCCGAACCGCTTTGCCGCCGCCTGGACCTGATGGACCGGCGGCAGGCTTTCAACCAAGTGCATTTTCCTCCTGCCGGTGAAGTCTTCGCCGATCTTGCCGAACAGCGCACGCCCGCGCATCGGCGTCTCATCTTTGAAGAGCTTTTCTTTCTTGAAGTGGGGTTGGAGTTGAAGCGCCATCGCATGCGGCAGCGCGTGGGCATCGCCTTCGAGCTGAATGACAAAGTCCGCGAGGCCATCAAGAAGATCCTGCCCTTCCATCCCACAGCGGCGCAAAAGCGGGTGCTCAGAGAGATTGCTGAGGACATGCAGCATCCTTCGCCCATGCGTCGGCTGCTGCAGGGCGACGTGGGTTCGGGCAAGACGATTGTCGCGTTGCAGGCGGCGGTCATCGCGATTGAGAACGGCTACCAGGTGGCTATGATGGCGCCAACGGAAATTCTGGCCACCCAGCATTACCTCTCCGCGCGCAGCGTGCTCGAACACGCCGGCTACCGTGTGGTGCTGCTCACAGGCTCGCAGGAAGAAGAAAGAAAGCGTGGCAACCGCCGCCACATTGCGCAGGGGAATGCGCACCTGGTGATCGGCACGCATGCGCTGATCCAGGAGAAAGTTGAGTTCCACAAACTGGGGCTGGTGATTGTGGACGAGCAGCACCGCTTTGGCGTAATGCAGAGGTTCCGCCTGATGAAAAAGGGTGAAGCCGAGCCCGACACGCTGGTGATGACGGCAACGCCCATCCCGCGCACGCTGGCGCTGACCCTCTACGGTGATCTCGACACCAGCATCCTGGACGAGCTTCCGCCCGGGCGCACGCCGATCAGTACGCGCAAAATCTCTGATGAGCGCGCGGCGGAGGTGTGGGAGTTCGTGCGCAAGCAGGTGAAGGCGGGCCGGCAGGCGTATGTCGTCTATCCGGTCATTGAGGGTGCGGCAGAAGAACAACCGGAGATGGAATTCGCCGCCACGGCGCCCAGCGGCGGCAAAAGCGGCTTGAAGGCGGCTATGCAGATGTACGACGAGCTCAGCGCCAAAATCATGCCCGACCTGCGTGTGGGATTGCTTCACGGACGCCTCGATCCCGAAGAAAAAGAAACCACCATGCGCCGCTTCCAGCAGGGCGAGATTGACGTTCTGGTTTCCACCACGGTGATTGAAGTCGGCGTGGACGTGCCTAACGCGAGCGTGATGGTCATTGAACATGCGGAGCGCTTTGGGCTTTCGCAGCTCCACCAGCTTCGCGGACGCATCGGACGTGGCGCAGCCAAGTCGTCTTGCATATTGATGACCGGGGGAAAGATTTCTCCTGAAGGCGAGGAGCGCCTGAAAACCATGGTCCGCACACAGGATGGATTTGAAATTGCCGAGCGCGACCTGGAACTGCGCGGCCCGGGAGAGTTCTTTGGCACACGGCAGGCCGGTATGCCGGGTTTTCGCGTGGCTAACCTACTCCGGGACCGTAAGCTCCTGGACCTTGCGCGGCTGGAAGCAAACCGGATCGTTGAGCAAAAAAATCCTGAGATCACGGCTGCCGACCGGGAACGCATCATGGTGCACCTGCGCCAGCACTGGCAAAGAAGATATGGGCTGGTGGAGGTGGGCTGACGCCTGCGGCCCACATGCAACAACTTCCGTCGACGCGTGGAACAACTGGATTTTGTGCGCGCTCTCATTTAGGCTTTCTGCCTTACTCTCCAGAGAAGAGGGACTCATGCAGCTCATTCGCCGGTCGTTAACTGTTGTGTGCCTTGCACTGCTCTGTGCCGCCACGGCTTCGCAGCCCGGAGTGGCACAGCAGCGCCAAAAACTCGTCGATCAGATGCGCACGCTCGTCGATACGCCGGCGGTGCCCGGATACGAGCAGGAACTCGCCGCGAAAATCGTCAAAATGGTGGCGCCCCACAAGGCGCAACGCGACAACCTGGGCGACGTGATCGTGACCGTCGGATCGGGCGCGCCGCATCGCCTGCTTGCCGCACCCATCGACGAACCCGGGTTCGTGGTCAGCGGAATTACCCCGGACGGCTATCTCACTCTGCAGAGGTTGCCGCAGGGAGGCAATCTGCCGCTGTTCAACGAGCTGTATGCAGCCGAACCGGTGAAAATTGATACCCCGCAACACAAATGGATCAACGGCTCGGTCGCAGGCATCAGCATTCATCTGCTGCCACAGCGGCAGCATCCGCCGAGCATGGCCGATCTGGACAACATGTACGTTGACGTAGGGGCCACCTCAGCCGCGCAAGCGCGTGTCGCTGGTGCGGATGTGCTCAGCCCCCTGGCAATCCAGCGGAACCTGTACGTCATGGCCGATGGGCGCCTGGCTTCACCGGCCATCGGAGACCGCTTTGGTGCCTCAGCGCTGCTGCAATTGCTCTCCGCGCTCGATCCGGCAAAGCTGAAAGGTACGGTCACATTCGCTTTCGTAACCCAGCAATGGCTCGGCGCGCGAGGCCTGCAGCGCGTTGTAGAGGCAGAAAAACCCGACGAGCTCATCTATCTGGGAAGGCTGATCCGTCCCGTGGTCTTCCCCGGCCGACAGCAGGC
>JBLMYN010000154.1:0-5344 GCA_050258305.1 Actinomycetota bacterium | reverse complement strand
CATCGCAGCGAAGCGGAAGCAGATTGAAACGGCGCAGAAGTTCGGCCTCGGAATATGTCCTGGTAGATCTTGCGCTCTTTAGGGCCGACATCGTCTCCCGGACCGAAGCATCTCCCCTCAGCGATACAACATCCCGAGCCGGAGCCCTGTTTACTCTCAACCTCAGATCGCTGCCAGGGCGAAGGCGAGGGATCAGCCCTGCAACAGCTTCCGGAAGCCTCGACCGTCGTTAACGACGAGAGCGCCGTTTCAGGCCGTTGCTTTGCTTGCGCGTGCGCCGCTCCCCCGGCACCTTGCCGATTCTGGGATCTCTGGCGAGAACGAGTTCGCAGGCAAGGCGCGCGGCCTCTTCGAAATCGGGCGCGTCAGTGGGCAGCACCTGCCAGCCGGTAATCTCTTTCCCCAGCACTTTGATCGAGCGCATGTTGGGAAAATCGCGCCTGAGGCTCTCGTGATGCTCCTCCGTGGTGGCAAGCCAGACGCCGTTGTCTTCAGCATTGCCGGGCTTGTCACGCAGGATCAGGACGATTTTTTCTTGAACATAGACGGCCAGGCAGCCGAACATCGGCCGGGTGACCGGCGAAAGCGGAGAAAGCGCTTCCAGCACGAACTCATGCGGAACCGCCTTGCGCGGCTTGAGACCCAGCGGGTCCTTCTGCCGGGGCGGGCTCTGGCGCGGCTTCGGCTTCGGCTTCTTCATTGCGATTCGATTTTAGTCCCTTTCCGTCTCTTGATTTTCATTCAAATTTCGTTTAATGTTCGCTTATGAAGATATCACGAAACACAGGTTCGGGGCTGGCATTTTGCGTGCCAAACAGCGCGCCGGCAGGAGCGCGACCCTCTGCTGATCGAGTTGGGCTTGGGTCACCCAAGCAAAATCCTGGGTCACCCAGTGGAAAACCTTGGGTGACCCAGTGGAAATCTCGGCGTGACCCAAGGGTCGAAGCTGGGTCGATTCGGGGCAAGTAGATTTGTTTGCAACAAAACCGTCAAAAAGGGGGGGCGGGGGGGGCGAAAGTCGCTGCTGTAAGGAAATGCGAACCTCTCGAATTGCGAGCATCAAGGTGATGCAGCACAGACGGATTCCTGGACTGAAGCAGGCAAGCTAAAAGCTAAGAGCTAAAGGCTAAGAGCTGATGCAGTACGTTGAACTTCATGCGCGATCGGCGTTTTCGTTTCTTGAAGGAGCCTCGCTCCCGGAAACGCTGGTAGCGGTTGCGTCTGCGGCGAATCTCTCCGGCATGGCGCTGCTGGACCGCGATGGATTTTACGGCACTCCGCGGTTCCACATGGCGGCGCAAAAGGCCGGGATTCGCGCGCACGTGGGTGTGGAACTCACGGTTGTGGATGGGCTGCCCCCGGGGGAAGAGACTGAGGATTCATTACCGCCTGATCCCATCGATCTCCTCATTCGCAAATTAGGCCCGGGAAAACTGGATCCGGCGGAAACTGTACAACGCATCTGGCGGGAGCTGACAAAAGACAACCAGGACGAAGATGACGGCATTGATCCCGCGGAAAAAGAAAAGGCTTTCACTACGGCGGCGCGCGTCCCCAGGGCCAACTATCCCCTGCTCTGCGAATCGCGCGCCGGCTATCAGAATCTGTGCCGCCTGCTGAGCAGAACCAAGCTGCGCGTCCCCAAACATACACAATCGGCTGCCACCCTTGAGGAACTGGAAGAGCATGCCGAAGGCCTGATCTGCCTGACCGGCGATGACGAGGGCCCGCTGGCCAGGGCGCTGGAGCGGGGCGGAGTGGATGCAGGAAGAAAACTGCTGCAGCGGCTGGTTGGAATTTTCGGGCCGCGGAACGTGTACGTTGAGCTGCAGCGGCACCTTGAGCGCGAACAGGAACTGCGCAACCAGGCCTGCGTCCGGCTGGCGCGCGAGCTGAAACTGCCTCTGCTGGCCACGCAGGCGGTGCGTCATGCCACAGCGGCAGAGCGGGAGATCCTGGATGTTTTTACCTGTGTCAAACACAAGCGGGAACTGGAAACCGCGGGCCGGCTGCTGTGCCTTAATGCGGAGCGGCGCATCCGCGGGCCCAAACAGATGCAGGCTCTGTTTCGCGATTTGCCGGAGGCCATTGCCAATACCTGCGAACTTTCTGACCGGCTGGACTTCACGCTGAAGAAACTGGGCTACCAGTTTCCCAAATATCCGGTGCCGGATGGCGGCACACAAAACGAATTTCTGCGCGCGCAGACCATGAAGGGCGCCCTTGACCGCTATCGCACGCTGGATGACAGGACCGGGCGGCAACTGGAAAAAGAGTTGCGCCTGATTGAGAAGCTGGATCTTGCCGGATACTTTCTGATTGTCTGGGACATTGTGCGCTTCTGCCGCGAGCACGGAATCCTGGTGCAGGGGCGCGGTTCGGCGGCCAACAGCGCGGTGTGCTATTCGCTGGGCATTACCGCCGTCGATCCCGTCGGCATGGACCTGCTGTTCGAACGCTTTCTCTCCGAAGAGCGCGACGAGTGGCCGGACATCGATCTGGACCTGCCGAGCGGAGATGAGCGCGAGAAGGCCATCCAGTATGTCTACCAGCGTTACGGCCAGTTGGGCGCGGCCATGACGGCGAATGTATGCACGTATCGCGGGCGGCTGGCGGCGCGCGAAGTGGGAAAAGCCTTTGGCTTTGACACGGACACGCTGAACCGGCTGTCAACCTTCGTCGGCGGCTGGGAGTGGCGCGGGCCGGAAGATACCTTTGACCGCCACTTCACCAAAGCCGGGCTCGACCTGACGCAGTCGCGCATTGCGAAATATCTTGACCTGTGCGTGCGCGTGCAGGACCTGCCGCGCCATCTCAGCCAGCATTCCGGCGGTATGGTGATCTGCCAGGGACAGCTTGATTCCGTGGTGCCGCTGGAGCCGGCGACCATGCCCGGCCGCGTGGTGGTGCAGTGGGACAAGGATGATTGCGCCGACATGGGCATCATTAAAGTTGACCTGCTGGGGCTGGGGATGATGGCGGTGCTCAAGGATTCCATCGGCCTGATCCGCGACCACTACGGCGAAGAAGTGGACCTGGCGCGCCTGCCGCAGGATTGCCCTGACGTTTATGACGTAATCAGCAGGGCGGATACCATTGGCATGTTCCAGATTGAGAGCCGGGCGCAGATGTCTTCCCTGCCTCGCAACCATCCGCGCAAATTTTACGATCTGGTAACGCAGGTGGCGCTGATTCGTCCCGGGCCGATTACCGGCCAGATGACCAGCCCGTATTTGCGGCGCCGGCAGGGCAAGGAGCCGGTGACGTATCCGCATTCCTCACTGGAGCCTGTATTGAAACGCACGCTCGGCGTGCCGCTGTTTCAGGAACAACTGCTGCGCATGGCCATGATCTGCGCCAACTTCACCGGAGGAGAGGCGGAAGAGCTGCGCCGGGCGCTGGGACATAAACGCTCTGAACGCCGCATGCGCGAGATTGAAACCAGGCTGCGCGCAGGCATGACGGCCAACGGAATTGAGCCGAAGGCGCAGGATGCGATTGTGCAGTTCATCACCTCCTTCGCGCTCTACGGATTTCCGGAATCGCACTCCGCCAGCTTTGCCCTGATTGCTTACGCCAGCGCTTTTCTGAAAGTGCGCTACCTGGCCGCTTTTACCGCCGCCCTGCTCAACAACCAGCCCATGGGATTTTATTCTCCGGCCACGATTGTGAAAGACGCGCAGCGGCACGGGCTGAAAGTGAAGCCGGTGGATGTGACACGGTCAGAGTGGAACTGTTCAATCGAACATGAAAATTTCAAGCCGGAAGAACCACACGTTTCACAGGCACAAGTCTCAGGTGCTGTACAGCCGTTCATCAAGTCCCGGGCTTCAGCCCATGAGATGGCTTCACGTATGGTTCTGCGCATCGGATTGCGCTTTGTGCGCGGATTGCAACAGGGCGCAGGAGAAGCGCTGGTCCGGGCAAGGCAGCGCCGCCCATTTACTTCCACAGAGGATTTGGCCAGACGAGTGCCGGAGCTGAGCCGGGCGAATCTGGTAATGCTGGCCAAAATTGGCGCCTTGAACAAAATCAGCGCGGAAACACAACTCCATCGCCGTGATGCGCTGTGGCAGGTTGAGAAGGCCGCGAGGCCAGTCGGGCCGCTGCTGAGAGATATAGTGGAACCAGATGAGGTTTCTCCTTTATATAGGATGGATCTGGAAGAGCGCCTGATTGCCGATTATCACGGAACCGGCATGACTGTTGGGCCGCATCCCATGGCTTACCGTCGCAACGTGCTGCAGAAGATGGGGATCTGCTCGGCCGCGCAACTTCGTGACCTGCGGCACGGAAAACCGGCGGTGGTGGCCGGATGTGTGATCACTCGCCAGCGGCCGGGCACCGCCAAGGGATTGATCTTTCTTACCCTGGAAGATGAAACCGGCAACTCCAACATTATTGTTTCACCGGATGTTTACAGCAGCGATCCCGCCGTGGTGCTGCATGAACGGTTCATCAAGGTCCGGGGTACCGTACAGAATCAGGATGGAATCGTGCACCTGAAAGCGGAGAAAATAATGCCGCTCCAGGTGACCGCGGCAGAGACCTGCTCGCACGATTTTCATTGAGCACTCACCGTCCGATGCCGCAGGATTTTCTTCAGTTCTGAAGGAAAGGCTGGCATGCAGGTGCAATATACTGATTCAGCCCGTGTCGAGAAGTGCCATCCTGATCGCGTTGTGCCTCGCAATGTTGCTGGTTTGCGGGGGCGCAGCATTTTCGCAGGCTGATACGCCTGCGGATATCAAGTCGCGTCTGGAGAAGGCCGCGGCCCTCAAGTACGACGGAAAAGATGCGGAGGCGGGCGAAATTTACGAGTCGCTCTTGCCGCAGCTTCGCGCCGCAGGTCCAAGCCCGCAGCTCACGGAGGTGTTGGGCAACCTGGCGGATATCGCCGATACCGCCGGACAGTATGACCGCGCGGTGGAGTTGGCGCACGAAAGCGTGGATGTCTGCCAGAAGCTGGGCGACATCAAGTGCGCAGGGAAATCGCATAACGATGCCGGGCTGGCGTACCTGAATGCGGGTGAATATTCTGAGGCGGGATCAGAGCTGGAAACGGCGCTCACGCTCAGCACCCAGGCGGGCGATGCGGAAACGTCAGTCATTGTGCTGAATAACCTTGGCAACGTCGATTACTACGTGGCGAAATACTCAGAAGCGCTGCGCACGTACGAATCTGCCGCTGCGCTGGTGGAGAAATCTCCAGGTGAAATATGGGCGCCGGCCTGGCGCAAAATCACGCGCCTGAATCTTGCCACACTGTACCAGCGGCTGGGAAATGACCAGCGCGCGATCGGCATCTACCACGATGAATTGAACGCGCCGCACGGCTTGTCCA
>JBLMYN010000153.1:0-5568 GCA_050258305.1 Actinomycetota bacterium | reverse complement strand
CTCACAAGAAATTTGCGAGGTATCGTGCTCATGGGCCTGCTCTTCGGGCCGTTACAGCTCACCAGGTATTCGAGCAAACCCACTTCCCGACCCGCGGCCGGAGCTTCTAGGGCCGTTCTTTGGCGAAAACCTGAAAACATCAAAGCCCGTGACCTTTTCTTTGGACCGGGAGGGCCGGAACACGCTCCCAAAGGCAAGTTCGTCTTCATCAAGGAAAATTTAAAAGGTACGCAGCCGAAGTTCGTTGTGCGTGACAGCAACAACGTCGAGTGGGGCGTCAAGGTTGGCAAGGAAGCGCGAGTTGAAACCGCAGCCACGCGACTGCTCTGGGCGGTCGGCTATTTTGCCGATGAAGAATATTACGTGGCCGAACTGCCATTCAAAGGAACTCCGCCACTGAGGCGTGGTGAAATGGCGCAGAGCGGCAAGGCGGTTGCTGTACGAATGAAGCGTCACATCGAGTCGCGCCATAAGATCGGCTACTGGCGTTGGGACAGCAATCCATTCGTCGGCACCCGGGAGCTGAACGGGCTCAAGGTGATGATGGAATTGATGAACAACACCGACTTCAAGAAAGAACACCTCGTCGTTTATGACATGGGCGGCGTTGAGCAGTGCTACATGGTAAAAGACCTGGGCGCCAGCTTTGGCCGGGCCGGTTCTGATTATTTCGGCCGCGCCGGCAGCAAGGGAATTCTAAAAGACTTCGAACACTATGACCTGATCCGCGACCGTGGACCGCAGTATGTCGATTTCTGGTATTTCAAACACGTCCCACGCAAAGATGCGAAATGGATTGGTGACCTTGCAGGACAGCTCTCCGACCAGCAGATCAGGGAGGCTTTCCGCGCCGGCGGTTTTTCACAAGCCGAGGTAGAGGGATTCGCCAGGAAGCTGCGGGAAAAGATCAACGAACTGAGAAGACTGTAACAATCGAGTCACTTCTCGCGCGGATCCGCATAGAAGGCTTCTGTTGCGGGACGATAGGGCCGCGGCAGCCACAATGGACGCCGCAGGTTTTCCGTCGCCGGCGCAGGTCGCGTGAGTTTCAGCCAGCGCTGGTATTCAAGATGCGCCCGGTTGGTATCGACAAAGATATCGCCGTAACGATCGCCCTGAGCAGCACGCGTCACCGTAACCTTTTGGTGCCAGCAGTGCTGGCCGCTGATGGGATCGGGCTGGACCGGAAATATCAGGTTCTGGTGAACGCCTGCGTCTTCCCAGTAAATGCGCGATGAATCCGGATCATCGCTCGCGAATGGGCGCACGCCGTGTACTTGCCGCATCTTCCACTGCCCTGGCGCGCTCTGCTCCAGTTTGACCACCGCGGTCGACCAGCGCTCGCCACCGGAATCTTCCTGCAAACGCCATCTGCCCAGATGGTGAGAGCATGCCACGATTCCCGGACGGATTCCCTCCGTCACCCAGACGCGGTCCACGAAATAACCGATGCTGGTTTCCACCCGCACCAGGTCGCCGGTGTTCACTTGCAGCCGTGCGGCATCGGACGGGTGCAGCCAGACCGGATTCTTGTGCGAAATTTCATAAAGCCACTTGGCATTGCCTGACCGGCTGTGGATGAGCGTAGGCAGGCGGAAGGTCGGCAACAGCAGCATTTCTCCCTTGCTCACATCGATGTTTTCCCGGTGAACATGGCTCTTGATATAGGTAGGTATCGCCCACTCAGGCCATCCCCAGTCCTTGAGAGTTCTGGAGTAGAACTCAAGCCTGCGCGAAGGCGTGGGAAAGCCGGTATAGGTTTTGCCCTCAATCTCCACGCCTACGGGCGATCCCTTCGCGGTGACAACGTGCGTTTGCTGCGAGACGGTGGCCCCATCCAGGTCTTTCGTGGGAACGCTCTGTTCATGCCCGCTGTAACTGCTGTCCTGCACCAGGAATGCGCCATATTTGCGCATGTAATCGAGCGGCGCAAGGCCCTCGTTGCGGGCGGCCTCGGGAAGCCCGGGCACGCTGTTCTCAAAGATCCAGCGGTAGTATTCGGAGACGGCCAGCTTCTGCCCGGTTCGATACGGAGACTCGAAATACTTTCGCACTCCAAGCGCTCCATCGGGGTCGATGCGCCATGACAGCTCAATCCAGAATTCGTCTTCTTCCCAAACTTCGCCGAGTCCGGCTTCGCGGTGCGCCTCATAGGTGAAATTGAATTTCCAGCCCAGCTTTTCCAAAGCTACGCGCATAACGGGCTGGCGAAACCCGATCCAGCGCGCGGCGTGCGTCTCCTGGCTCATCAGGTCGTGCCGTTCGGAAGCGTGGCCCATGGGCAGCAAGTAATCGGCGAACCACGCGGTCTCGCTCCATGTGGGCGAGAGGCAGGCATGGCACTCGACCTTGCTTTCATCACTCAGCGCCTCAATCCAGGTCATGCCGTCCGGGTTGGTCCAAACCGGGTTGTAAACGCGGGTGAAATACATGGCCAGCTTGCCTCGCGCTTCCTTGAGGAAATGGGGAAGCAGGAAGCTCATCTCAAAAAAAGCCAGCGGGTATTCTCTGGCCCACATCATGGGGTTCCATGCGTTGGGCGCAGGAGGCATCATGGGCGGTGCGGGAATGTATTTGTTGAACGCATTCGGTGCAACACCGCCAACCGTGTTCACCGCCCCCACCAGAACAGTCAGAAACTCCAACGCGCGCGCCACCTGCCATCCGCCCAGATTTCCGGCGGCGGCATTGCGCCACACGTGTGTAGCCACCGCCGATCCGGCTCGGCCCACTTCGCGCGCCACCTCTACAATCTTCGCCGCCTCAACGCCAGATTCCTTTTCCGCAAACTCGGGCGTGAATTCCGCGTAGACGCGCCTGAGCACCTCAATAAAATGTTCGAACGTCTGCGGCTCGTCCGCAAACTCACAGCGCAGATACTCTTCCCAGTTCACCCATCGCCGCACGAACTCGCGATCATAGAGATTCTCTTCCAGCAGCACACGGCACATGGCCAGAAGCATGGCTGATTCGCTTCCGGGCCAGGGCGATAACCAGTAATCAGCCTTTGACGCGGTGTTGGAAAGCCGCGTGTCAACCACGCATATCTTCGCTCCGCGGGCCTTGCCATCGATGATCCGTTGCGCGTGCGGGTTGAAGTAATGCCCAGCCTCCAGATGAGAACTCAGCAGCAAAATGAAACGCGCATTGGCGTAATCCGGCGACGGCCGGTCCATTCCATGCCAGAAAGCATATCCGGTGCGCGCCCCCGCCGAGCAGACGTTGGTGTGGCTGTTATGACCGTCAATCCCCCAGGCATGCAGCACCCGCTGGTTGTAAAGCAGCTCGTGCCCGGGACGGCCAACGTGGTACATGATTTCATTCTTCCGCCCTTCGACGAGCGCCTTGCGGATGCGCGCGCCGAGATCGTCGAGGACGGCATCCCAGGTCACCCGCTCCCATTTTCCTTCTCCGCGCTTGCCTGCACGACGCAAAGGATAAAGGATGCGCTCGGGATCGTTTACCTGATTAATGGTCGCCGGTCCTTTGGCGCAATTTCGGCCCCGGCTGCCGGGATGAGCCGGATTTCCTTCAAACTTCTGAATGCGCATCTTCTCTTTGTCGACATAGGCCAGCAGCCCGCAACCGGCTTCGCAGTTGAAGCAGATGGTCGGGATCAGCGAATAATGCTTCTCCACCCGGCGCGGCCACTGCGCGGGATCATATTCGGTCCAGTCGTCCCAGCGGCCGGACGGGGGAAAGCTGGCAAGTTCCGCGGATCGATCTTCCAATTCGCGAGCGGCCGGATTCAGTGGAAGTTGGTCCTTCATCTACTCCTCACACGCATCAGCTCAGTGGAGCCGACTGCCCGGCCCGGAGCCACAGATATTCGAACCAGAAAAGTCCATACAGAGCCAGGACCGCGGCGATGCCCGTGGCAGCATGAACAAAGTTGGGAAGAACAGTCAGTCCAAGGGGACAAAGTAATCCGAGAATTACGGCAGAAACCCAGAAGCGGCGGCCTGATGCACCGCTGACGAGAAAGCGCTTGGCAAGCCGCTCTTCTTCTGTGCGTCGCGGCAGCACAAGTTCCACCAGCAGGTTAACCGTGGCCAGAACCAGCGACCATTCGAGTACGCTTCTTAAGGGATTCACTGCCCCTGGCTGGAATAGTTCCAGTGACGCAATTACCGCCACTGCTGAGCCGGCCACGAAAGCTTGCACCAGAAGCTGCCAGCAGAAGAACCACTTGTGGCGCCAGAAGTCACGTCCGCGGGCCTGCGCAAACAGAAATGCGGAATATCCTGCAGTACCGGCCCCAAACGCAGCCGTCGCCCAAACCACAGCCGCCGGAACAGCGTCGTACAGCAACCCCAGAGCGAGCCAGGCCGCAGCCAGCGCTCCATAAATCATCAGGATGTAGCCGCCCAACACCAGCCAGGAGCGGAAATTGGGTTTGGTGAGCAGGTAGAAGAAACGTTCCGGACGCTTGAGGTCGAGCACCAGCAGAGCTGCGGTCACTGCCACTGCGATCAATGCAATTGCGGGACTGACGACATTCACGACGCTTCCCTGCACTCCAAAGATTGCCATCAGAACCGCGGCGACAAGAAGAGCGCCCGCGGCAATGGACTTGGTCCACAGGTACGCCGCAATCTTCCAGCCCCAGGGCGCGGGATGCGATACATCGTAGACCTCGCGCGTTAACGCAGCATCGAAGGTGCCGGCGGTTGCCGGCATCTCGCCCCGATCCGCCCAGAGAAAACCGTTCTGCTTCGAAAGGTGCGCGGGGTGAAGCAGATCCTGGTGGATGCCCACATAATGCAGTTTGGGTAGTGTTCCCTTCTCCGGCTTGCGCACGCTGGTGCTCCGGCCGGCAATCACCACGCCAGTTTTGCTGGCGGTATCGTCGAGGTCTCCGGCCAGGATCGCCTGCGTCGGACAGACGATCACGCAGGCCGGTTCCAGGTTCTTCTCCACCCGGTGCGCACAGAAGTTGCATTTGGCTGCGGTGTTGCTGTTGGGGTCGATGTAGAGCGCGTCGTAGGGGCAGGCCTGCATGCAGCTCTTGCATCCGATACAACGCTGATTGTCAAAGTCTACGATTCCATCAGAACGGCGGAAGAGGGAGTTGGTGGGGCAGATCTCAATGCAGGGAGCATCGTCGCAGTGGTTACATCGCATCACCCCGAAGTGGCGGCGCGTCTCGGGGAATTTTCCCGTCTCCACATATTTCACCCAGGTTCGAAAGACCCCGACCGGGACCTGATGCTCTTCTTTGCACGCGAGAGTACAGGCATGGCAGCCGATACATCGCTCGTGATCGATCACGAATCCATAACGCATAGGGGAAACATGTATTGTACAGAAGACGTGAATCCCCGTGATCGCTCAAGGCTTCGGTCTTGTTCCTGCGAAGCAGCGAAGGGCTGAGTGCTCGATCAGCCCTTCGCCATACTCCGCAAATCTACTTGCGTCGTCTCATCATTGCTGCGCGGAAGCGTGAGCTCCGCCTGCGCCGCTGCCCGCGCCGGTCAGTTTGCCGGCCTGGGCCACGTCGGATTCAAGCTTCTGTTCGCCGGTTGTGGCCCGGTGATCGAGTTCGTTGAAGACGGCGTATTGTGCCGG
>JBLMYN010000152.1:0-5574 GCA_050258305.1 Actinomycetota bacterium | reverse complement strand
CGCGACCTTGAGGACGTTGGTGGGATTGAATCCCAGGTTCGTCCTCTGCGCGGAAAACAAGCTATGGATAAAAAGACCCGCAACAATCAATAAGAGGAGCGAAGCCGAAATTTCACCCAGGGCAAGGAGCGAACGAAGGCGGTTTCTGCCCGATGTGGCCGCGCGTCCGCGATCACGAAGGGCTTCGCTGGGATTGGCTCGCGCAGCCCGAAGAGCCGGCACCAGCCCTACCAACATCGCTGAGAAAATGGCCGTAGCAGCTGTGTATAGAAACACTCGCCCATCAAGCCCAAACTTGAAGATCACCGGCAGGCCAATATCAATCCGGATGGATTGCAGGACCCTGGCCCCAGCAAACCCAATCAGAAGGCCAGCGATGGAGCCGAGAAACGCCAGCACGAGAGTTTCCGTCATTGACTCCCTTAGCAGGGTCCAGCGGCTGGCGCCCATTGCGGCGCGAACCGCCATTTCATGCCGGCGCGCTGTGGCGCGGACCAGCACCAGGTTTCCAAGATTGAAACAAGCCAGCATCAGCACCAGCAAAGTCAAAACCAGGAACAATCCTGCTATGCTCACGGTGCGTTGGTGCTGCCCCGGCTGCGGCACAGGGTTCAATGAAGCTTCGACTGCGGGCAGCAAAAAAATGCTCGCGCCCTCGTCTTCCTTGGGATGTTCCTGGGCGAGGCGCTTGGCAATTACATCCAGGACCGATCTAGCTTGTGCCAGCGATGCTCCTGGACGAAGGCGTCCAAGGACGAAGAGCGCCCGGCCGGCAGCTCGGTCATTGAGCGGCAACTTCGTATCAATATCACTCATGTTCAAGGGCAAATAAGCCTGAACGTTCATCCACGTTAACGCGCCACGAAATCCTTTCTGCGCCACTCCCACGATGGTGACGGGATATCCATTCACCCGGACAACTTTTCCAATAACTGAAGGATCGCCGGCAAAATGGCTCTTCCAGTAGCTATAACCGAGAATAACGGTAGCATCGCGGTCCTGCAGATCGTTCCCTCTGGAAACAAACAACCGGCCATAGGCGGGTTTCACGCCCAGCGCGCTAAAGTAGCTGCTCGTTACATAGCTTGTTATGATCTGGTCCGCCCGGGTGCCATCACTCAAGCCGTCAGTGCCAATCCGATAGCCAAAAAGATCTACATATTTGTCCGCCTGCTCGCGCATATCATGCAGATCAGGATACGAAACCACCTGCGGAGTGTTCTTGACTGAAAATCCCAGCGCCACCAGCTTCTCAGGCTCGGAAACCGGAAGGGAACGGAAAAGCACTGCATTCACAACGCTGAAGATGGCTGTGTTGGCGCCAATTCCCAATGCGAGTGTCAGGATGGAAGCGAAAGCAAATGCGGGGGATTTAACCAGCATTCGAAAACTGAACTTAATATCACGGAATATTGGGCTCAAGCTTGGTACTCCTTTATGCGCACCTGACGCAGAAAATCACATTGCAAGCCAGGGCCTGATTTCAATATGTTCCAACCATTCCCCGGAGAGGATTGCAAGCACAAGGAAAAACAACAGCCAGCACACAGTCACGCCAATAGAGCGCGCCAGATCAGAGGATGCCCCGAGCAGAATAGGACGAAACAGCCATTCACTCAGGACATAGTTGATTGGATCGAGCGCATTCCAGTGTCGGGCGCGGGACAGAATGCTGAACACCACCTGGGCCGCCCATACCCCCGGGAATACCGCCAGGACCGCGAGCCAGAAACTTTTCATGAGCATCCCGAGCGTCTCAATCAGAACGAAAGAGAGGTAGGCGCTCGTAAAGGCCCAGAAAAATGCTCCCAATACAACGGGAAATGACAATCGAAGCAGGAACGGGAGGAGCGAAACAGACAATACAGCCGCGATCTGCAATGCTCTGATGATCCACAAGGTAAAAACAAGTGTGCGGCGGGAGGGCGATTGTGTAGCCAGATAGGCAAGCGTCCCGCGTCCCAATTCGGCTGCAAGTCCCCTCCAACTGAGGATAAGCACCAAGCATGGCAACGCCAGTACAACCAGGCCAAAGGCAAATTCGGAAAGAGATGATCCCCGCAAGTTCCCTTCCTGCATTTTGAACAGTTGGGGATGGCTATCCACCTGGCTCAGCGCCAGATTCAGGGTGAAGAGGATGATGGTGATGACAAGGCAAGGAAGTCTACCTTCCTGCAAGAGTCGCACGGCATAGGCCCGGTTCATATCGAAAGTCCTCTATGAATGCATTTCCTGCTGCAAGCCTGACGTTTCTTCCGCATCGTCCAGCAGCTCCATGTAGAGAGTACGAAGCGTTGCCGGCCGCACATCGAGAATCTTTGCCCCTCCGGAGGTCAATCGGCCGGTGATCTCTGGCACACTTCCGCACACCAGATAACGCGCCGTGCCGTTAACACGCCTGGACTTGATAATCCCGGGCCCGGTCACGTCCGCGCTCTCCTGGACCGCGGTGATAACGCGATACATGGCATCTATATCGTCGACTGCAACTTCGTGAAGCAAATGCCCATCTTCCAGCAGCCCTGCGCGATCACATACTTGCGCGATCTCATCCAACTGATGGGAAGCAATGAGCACGGTAGCGCCTTCGGCTACGCAATCTTCGATCAACCCACGCAACACTCTCTGAACCGCAATAGGATCAAGGTTCGCAGTAGGTTCATCAATCAGCAGGACGCGCGCACGCCGCGCGGCTGCCAGGCCAAAAGCAAGTTGTACGGCTTGGCCTTTGGACAGGCTGCTTATCCGGGATTTACCGGGAAGCTTGATGTATTTGGCGGCGAGAGCCTCACTCCAATTGCGCGAGAGCCCGCGCGCCAGTTGCACCATGCGATCCACCGTTAAATGGCCATACAGAGTCTTTGCCTGGTTGATATATGCGATCTCATTCACGATCCGGCCCCGCTCCCTTGCCAGATTATGCCCCAGAATGACAGCGCTGCCTTCCGTAGCTTTCAGCACACCGCTGAGCAGGTCCATAGTTGTGCTCTTGCCAGCCCCATTACGCCCGAGCAGACCATAGACACTACCTTGAGAGATCTTCAGATTCAGAGATTTTACCGCCCAGTGCGAACCAAACTTCTTGCCCAGGAGTTCGGTAACTATGGCCACTTCACTCATGCGACTCGCCTTCCTTTCTCCCGGCAATCTCCTGGTGCTCCCATTCCCAATCAAGTACGGCCAACACTTCTTCTTTTCTCAACTGGAGACGAATACCCTGCTGCACCAGGTCTCGCACCTCCGTGTGAAGGCTCCGTAGGGCTTCGCCCTTAAGATCCTGCAGTTGGGTTTCAGACACAAACGTTCCGCCACCTGGGACCGTGGCCATCACACCGTCAGCCTCCAGACGGCGGTAAACCCTCGCGGTGGTATTCGGGTTGATTCCTAATCGGGATGCCAGGCGCCGAACTGAAGGAACAGCGGAGCCAGGCCTCCAGATACCCAACGCAATCAACCGCCGGATTTGCCTCTCAAGCTGGACGTTCAGAGGTACACAACTAGCTGGATCAATGAACGGCATCGTGCCGGAACCGGCATCGTGACCGTCGCCTCCAGGCCCCTGATTGTACTGCTCTCTCAGCACAATCGTACTATTTCACTAGTACAGTTGCCTTGTCAAGAAAAATCGTAAAGAGAAAAAGAGAAGAGAATAGCCTGCCGTCGCGTATGTGAAGCCTTGGGATACCACTTTCGAAAACGATGTTTACAAGGTCTGAAATCGTCTCACAAAAGGTGTTATCGGGATGCAAACCGTTGTTTGCAAACGTTTATAGTTGGCGCCCGATGCGATAGCCTGACCTTTGCAAGGATAAACTGGCGGTTACAATGTCGGGCCAGGTCCGCAAAAGCTCTCCAAACTCCCGCACAAATTGCCTTAGAGCCATACAGCGCGAGTGCGGCTCGGCGCCAGGCAGATCAAGAAGCAAGCCCAGCTCTGGACGCAGAAGCTGCTGCTCAAACCGCTTCATCACTGCCCGCATTTCGCGAGCCCAGTGCTCTGGCTCATAGTGGAATTCGTTCAGAAGGCGGTCGCATTCACCCATTAGCCTCTTGATCTTCATGACAGCGATGCGCTTCAGATACTCCTTAAAATCGGCGATAGCCAGCTCTCCACATTCAACCAAGTAGGTCCCGAGTTTCTCCATGCTACCCTGCCGTTCTCGATATTCATGGTCAGTACATGCTTCGATCATGGTGCTCAGAAAATCATAAACCGGCAGGTAGGCGCCAACCTTCTCGCGGATGCTGCTCGTCTGGCGCGCATGCAGCACGGCAACCGGGACAATGCCGATGTGGGAATCACGGGAAGATTTCCCCATGACGAGCCCGTAGGCCACATCCTCGCCTTTTCCCGACGGCATAAAGGGAGGAAGTAAGAACCTGTTGTCCAGGCCCGTTGCCGTGGTCATCACAATGTGCGCCTTTCGCGAGACCACGGGACATGGAACACCACTGATGACGTTGAGCAGCTTTGGCGCCTCGGCATGCCAATGATCGAGAAACCGTTTCCGGATCTCCCCCCGTGAGAAGAGAAAGCCCATGGGCCAGGATGCGTTCGCGAACCGCGGCATTCCCGATCTTCCGACTGGATGCCGTATTCCGCCAGGAACATCTTTCCACCCCATCAGATTTCTCCCTGGTCGTTTTCGCAGTGATAGACCCCCGAAACCGAAACTCGACAATCCGAGCTTCCAACACATGAGTATAGGTCTGTACTGCTCTCGACGGACAAAGGTAAGTCGTGCATTCTTGTGAATCTCCATTCGGGCCTTTCAGATTGAAGGTTGACTGCTCAAGCAGAATCAGCTTCTCTGGTTTTGCTCGAATGGACAACCTATATGTGTCTGCATCAACTGTGTCCAGCGAATTTCAATTCAGACGCTTCAAGCCATTGCCCTGTGATTTTCGCCGTTCGCTTTGCGGGGCGTCAGCGTCCATTAAGCGTCCAATAATCGGTGGAGTTATTTGATTTCCGGGCTTTTTCGAGGTTTGATGTGCCATTCGCGCCTCCTAATTTGTTGATTTTGTTACTTAACGCTGGGTTCGAATCCCACTCTCTCCGCCAGCTTCTTCACATTGCCGCCAAAAATCAGGGCCTCAGGGGTCTGCTTACCATCGCGCCGGTGACAGTTGCAATGGCACGGCAGGAGTCAGTCCCGATTGAAATCAATGCCATCGGACATGCGCAGCCGTACCGGACCGTGCAGATAAATCGATTGCTGCAGGTATCCGCAGCAACCCTTTCGTCCGGGCTTAGGTCTAACTGATTAAGCGGTTCCCCTCTTGCTGCGTATGCGAATATTCCTGCCCGTCATCCTGATCTTTCCGTTGTTCCTGTGGGGGCAGGGTACGCCACCCATGATCCCGGACCAGCCCCAACCGACTGCATCATCGCTCACGGGGACGCCGCCTGTCCCCCAGCCCGGCGCCGTTGCGCAGGTAGAAAAGCTGGTTGTGAAGGGTTTGAACAACGCTATTTCCGGCAAGCACTATCTCGCTCTGAACGAGTGGCAGCCGCTTACACCGGAACAGAAGGTTCACATATTTCTTGCGTACACATACTCACCGCGCACG
>JBLMYN010000151.1:0-3855 GCA_050258305.1 Actinomycetota bacterium | reverse complement strand
CCATCACGCGCTCCTGGGTCATTGTGGGGGATGACCTGGAGAAGCCGTCAGCGGGAGGCTATTGTCCGTTCTGTCCCGGATCGCCGAACGCTCCCCAGGTGATTACCACACTGAATCCGGGCGAGCCCGGCGCAGGTCCGGTGATGGCTATGGTCCATCCTTCACCGCTGTATCGCATTGAAGGCGAGCCACATCGCCACGCCGAAGGCATTTACGATGCCATGAACACCGTAGGCGCGCACGAGGTCCTGGTGCAGAGCATCCGCCACGACATTGAGCTCTGGCAATCTTCTGACGCCGAGATCTCGCAGTTCCTGCTGCTGGCGGCGCAACGCATCCAGGACTTGAAGCGTGACACGCGCTTTAAGTATGTAACGCTGTTCAAAAATTACGGCGGGCCGGCGGGGCAGGAGTTCAGCCATCCGGTGTCCGAACTCACGGCCACCACGTTCGTTCCGCGACGGGTCTTATACGAGCTTCGCGCTTCCCGCGATTACTATGCCGACAAGGAGCGGTGCGTGTTCTGTGACACGCTCAACCAGGAGTTTCGCAATCCTCTGCGAATTGTTGAAACCCATGGGAATTACGTGACGCTGTGTCCTTATGCGCCGCGCGTGCCGTACGAAATGTGGATCATGCCGCGGAAGCATGAATCGGCGTTTGAGCGTTCGGTGGCGGCAAGGTCGGCGCACCTGAACGACCTGAGCAGCCTGATCCGCCATACCTTTCAGCGGGTCATGAGCATTGCCGAAGCCTTTCACATGGTGTTGCACACGGTCCCCAATACCTACCAGAAATCGCACACGCTGCAGTACTGGAAGACCGTGGAGGACGATTACCACTGGCACCTCGAGATCCTGCCCATTCTGGCCACCAGGGCGAAGCCGTATTTTTTGAAGGAGGTGTATTACACCCCGGTTTCGTCAGAGCTGGCGGCGGAGAGGCTGAGAAAGCTGGAAATAAGATAAAGAGAGACTTCAGCCCGTGAGGCTTGATCGTTGGCTTAATGCGTGAGTCGCCCCGGCCGGGGTTTCACTCTGTTGGGGCCGAAGAGGGCGAGAGCCGTCATTACCAAGGTTCACATAACTCTTCTTTTACCAGCAACTTAGATCAATGTGGAGCTACAATGTTGCTTCAGGGCTGAATTGCTGATTCTGGAGTGCTAGGTGCTCCATGTGCGCTTTGTCACATTTCAGATGTCCGGTTCGATGGCATAATTTCCTTTAACTCTATGCCCCTGTTTTGGTTGCGAGTCGCGCTATCGCTGTACGGAGTAGGTTTGATCTATGCCCTGGCTTCCTTCTGGGGAGGCCGCCAGGCGTTGACTCGCATAACGGTGCCTGCCGTCGGATTGGGGATGACCTTCCACTTTGTGGCCCTGATTGAGAATGCCATGCTGAGCGGCGTGTGGGCGCCGGGCTCGTTGCACGAGCTGGAATCGATGCTGGCGTTCATGCTGATGGTCTTTTTCTTTGTGATCTATGCCCGCTATGGAGCAACGTCGCCGGGCATCGCGGTTTTTCCTCTTGTCTTCTTGTTAACAGTCTCAGCCGCGTCCGGCGATTCACTGTCATCGTCCCCCAATCCGTTATTCGTGAGCCGGCAATGGATCTACGTTCATGTCAGCCTGATTTTTATCGGCTACGCGGGACTGATTTTCAGCTTCATTGCCAGCATCCTCTACCTGATCCAGGAAAAGAATCTGAAAAGCAAGAATGCCTCCGGCGTCTGGACCAGGTTGCCGGCGCTGGCGGTGATTGACGATATCGGCTACAAGTGCCTGCTCTGGGGCTTTCCCTTCATGACCCTGGGCCTGATTTCCGGGGCGATCGTGGCGGAAGCCCGCGTGGGCCCGCATTACTTTCTGGATGCCAAAATTCTGATCTCCATCGTCATGTGGGTGCTTTACATGGTGCTGCTCTACACGCGATGGAGCGCGGGCTGGCGCGGTCGCCGCGCCGCCTACCTGGCGACGTTCGCCTTTGCCACCGCGGTGCTGGCCTGGGCTGCCAACAGCCTGAGCCACACCCACAGGTTTATTGCGCCATGAAATTCCAGATCATCGGCGTAAACCACAACAGCGCACCGCTTGACGTGCGTGAGCGGCTGGCTGTGCCGGAAGCGCAGCTTCCTGACGCGGTGCAGAACCTGGTGAAGCAGCCAGGGGTGGAAGAAGGCATGGTGCTTTCCACCTGCAACCGTGTGGAGGTGCTGGCCAGCAGCAGCGAAGCCCCCGCCGATCTGCGGGGCTATTTGCGCAGCTATTTCGGCGTCAGCCCGGACGCCATCAGCCCTCATCTGTACGAGTTCCAGGAACGCGAGGCGGTGCGCCACGTTTTCCGCGTGGCCTCCAGCCTGGATTCCATGGTTGTAGGCGAACCGCAGATCCTGGGGCAGGTGAAGGAAGCTTATTCAGTGGCCCGCAGCCTGGGCGCGATCAACTCCGCCCTGGAAGCGCTGCTGTCCCGCGCATTCGCTGTGGCCAAGAAGGTCCGCTCTGAGACCGCGATCGGCACTTCGAGCGTTTCCATCGCTTCCGTGGCCGTGCAACTGGCGGAAAAGATTTTCGCTACGCTCCAGGGCAAGACGGTCTACCTGATCGGCGCGGGCAAGATGGCGGAGCTGGCGGCGCGCCATCTGATCAGCCACGGCGCCGGAAAGATCATCATCAGCAATCGGACCTACGAGCGCGCGGTGGCGCTGGCCGAGGCTTTCGGGGGAGAGGCGGTTCCTTTTGAGAAGCTGTACGAAACCGCCGCGTTGGCCGACATCATTCTGACCTCCACCGGAGCTACGGAGCCGTTGTTCCGCCGCGAAGACGGCGAGCGCCTGCTCAAGGAGCGCCGCAACCGCCCGATGTTCTTTATCGATATCGCGGTGCCGCGCAACGTAGCCCAGGAAGTCAACAAGGTGGACAACTTATTTGTCTACGACATTGACGATCTTCAATCGGTAGCCAGCAGCAATAGCGCGGAGCGTAAGAAAGAGGCCGAGCGGGCGGAAAGGATTGTGGAAGCCGAAGTAGACCGCTTTGCCCAGCGCATCAAGTCGCTGCACCTGGTGCCGACCATCGTGTCACTGCAGGAGTACTGCGAAACAATCCGCCAGGCGGAGATCGACCGTATCCGCGGCCGTCTGGGTACGATCACACCGGAGCAGGAAGCCGCTATTGAAGGCATGACGCGCAGCATCATCAACAAGCTGCTGCACACGCCGATTACCACGCTCAAATCATCCGCCGCCGAGCCGGAAGCCTCGACCATCCAGGAGATGGTGCGCAAGCTGTTCAATCTCAACAATAACAACGGGAAACCCAGGAGCTAATGGCAAGCCTTCGCATCGGGTCGCGCGGTTCGCAACTGGCTCTGTGGCAGGCCAATCATGTGGCCGCGTTGCTGCGCAGTCAGGGGCACACGGTGGAAATCGAGATTATCAAGACCACCGGCGACAAGATTCTCGATGTCGCGCTGGCCAAGGTCGGCACCAAGGGAATGTTTACCAAGGAGATTGAAGAGGCCCTGGCGGACAGACGCGTCGATCTGGCGGTGCATAGCCTCAAAGACGTACCCACCGAACTGCAGCCGCAATTCACGCTGGCGGCGATCATGGAGCGCGAAGACCCGCGCGATGCGTTCATCTCCGTGAAGTACACGGGGCTGGAAGACCTTCCGCGCGGCGCGAAGGTGGGCACCAGCAGCCTGCGACGCCAGTGCCAGCTCAAAGCCATGCGCCCGGACCTGGAAATTTTTCCCCTGCGCGGCAACGTGGATACGCGCCTGCGCAAGCTGGAATCCGGGGAGTACGACGCCATCATTCTGGCCGCCGCCGGCGTGAAGCGGCTCGGTCTGGACAAGC
>JBLMYN010000150.1:0-15106 GCA_050258305.1 Actinomycetota bacterium | reverse complement strand
GCGATGAACGGATTGATCCAGCAGGCGCAGGCGGCGATGCAGGCGCAAAACTGGGCCGATGCGGAAAAGGCGCTCAAGCAATTGATTGCCGATGACCCAAATACGACCCGCTGGGAGTTTTACAAGGCCCTGGGTGATTCGCAACGCAACCAGCAGCACCTGCAGGATGCCATCCAGAGCTATGAAAAAGGAATTCAAATAGCTACGGCTGTGGTTTCCGGGACTGCGCCGAAGGACCCGCACAATCCCAATCCTGATCCGGCAAAAGCGAAGGCGGGGGCCGGCCAGATGCTGAACGCAGAAGGCGGCATTTACGTTCAGATGAACAACAACGACCAGGCAATCGCCGCGTTTAGGCGCGGAGCGGAGATCGATCCAAACCCGGGAATGGCTTATTACAATCTGTGCGCGATGGAATTCAACTCCGCCAAATACGACGGTGCGGCGGATGCATGCGGCAAATCTGTGGCAGCCGACCCAAGCCGGGCTGATGCCTGGTTCTTCAAAGGCGCGGCGCTCAGTAAAGCCGGCAAAGGGGCTGCGGCAGCTGAAGCCCTGAACAAATATCTGCAACTCGATCCCAATGGGCCGCACGCTGCCCAGGCGAAGCAAATGCTGGCCCAGAAGTAACGCGTACGGATTCGCATATAACGAGGACGGCCTGTACGGGCCGTCCTTGTGCTTTGAAACCAGCACTGCCCACGAGCGGCCGACGCTACGGCAGCGGCGAAGTGGCGCCTTCAAAGACTCTCGTGACCCCGCCCCGGCCGATCCCGTAGATGATGAAGCCTTTCTGATCAAAACTGTATTCGCGGAACAGGAGCTCCGCGAGGCCGTCGCCATCTACATCAACCGCATCGACCAACTCCAGCCGCGGGGCAACATCCAATCGCGAGGAATCCGTAACACTGGCAGACAAACGCTGGAGGTCACCTTGGAAATCGAGCCGCGCGATCAGCGTGATGTAGCGCGACACAAATCTTCCCGGCATTCCCTTTTGTGCCGGCGTGACATAGCTTCCCGGAACCTCAGCCGTGAGCACCATGATGGCGTCATTGCTCAGGTCCAGATCGAAAGCACGAATCACAACGTTTTTCATCGAACCTTCATTCAATTGCGAGTTTTCCGGGGGTAGCTGCGCCAGCGCCAGCTTGCGCATTTTCTCTTCCGCTTTTTCCTGATCACCGGGTTTAAAGACGAACTGGTACGAGCGGGTATCGGACGGTTGCGCATCAGAAACAGCCACAAAGGTCTGCGTGTGCGGCTTCGAGCCGTCAACGATCCCTGATGAAACCGGGCCTTGAGTTGCCGGTGTTGGAGTGCTTGACGGGACTGGCGTCGTGTCCGGCTGGCCTGCCGCTGCAGGCGATCTGTGCCGCAGTACCGGTCTGTCAGGGTCTTCCGGCTCTTCCGGTTCAGGAGCCGGGGTGGGCTGGGCGACAGGCGTGGGAGTCGGCGTGCTGGCTGCTGCGGCGGTGCCGCTGGAGTCGCGATGAAGGATGGGCCGGCCATCGCCGGAGCGGTCAGGTTCAGGTGGCTGCTTGGGCGGCTCTGATTTCTTGGCCTCCTGCGTAATAGGTTGCCACTTTCCCAACGCTGTCCAGATGCCCTGGTTGGAGGAGCCAAGGAGGGTTACGTAACCCACAGGCACGCCGGATTTCTGGGCTTCATAGACCACCCCTCTGTCCAGCGCCATCGGCTCCGGACGCGCCTTATAAATGCTGGCATCTTCGAAACGGCCCTGGTCCAGAATGGTGATGGGTGTCAGCCTGGCTGTCACGTTGCCGGCCGAATCCGTGGTCAGCGTGACCAGCCCGGTGGCGCGCAGTTTGTGGGGCTTAGGTCGTTTGTAGAAGGGCATGCCTTCCTGTTGACCGAAAGCGATGTTTATGAGTGACAAAGAGAGCGCCAGCAGCAGGATGGAACTGGCCGGAAAGATTCTTCTGCGATATAAATTCATTTGGTACCCTGAAACACGAAAAACCTATGCAAGTTAATGATAAAGCGCCGGACTTCTCGCTTGCCAACGAGCAGGGAGAGAAAGTTTCTCTCAAGGATTATCGGGGCAAAAACGTGGTGTTGTTTTTTTACCCCAAGGCCAACACGCCGGGTTGAACCATTGAGGCGTGCGGGTTCCGCGACGCATTCCAGAAAATTCAGCGCGCCGGGAGTGTGGTGCTCGGCATTTCCGGCGATAAACCTTCAGCGCAGAAAAAGTTCAAGGAGAAGTATGACCTGCCGTATTCCCTTCTGGCGGACGAGGACAAGAGCGTGGCGAAGAAATTCGGCGTGCTCAAAGAAAAGAGCCTCTACGGCCGCAAGTACATGGGGATCGATCGCACCACGTTTGTCATCAACCCGGAAGGCAAAATTGCAGCCGTGATTACCGGCATCAAGCCGGATGAACACGCTGACGCCGTGTTGGCGGCGATCAAGGACCTAAAATGATCGGCTGATCGCCGCACTTGCGATCGGCTGCGCTTTAGCGCTTTGAGCCGCTGAGAATGAACGTGAATACGCTCTCGGCGGGGATCACTGCTTCTTTCTTACCTGTTGCGGCAGCAACGCCAGTTCCAGCTCCGGCTCCGGCCGCAGCTCCAATTGCGGCGCCCTTGCCTCCACCGGCCAGAGCTCCAATCAGGGCACCTGCGCCTGCTCCGCCACCGATTTTTGCGACGTTGCTTTTGGTGTGGCTCTTGCCCTTTCTACTCACGCGCGAGCTGTAGACCGGATCACCTTTGATCGATGTCAGCCGGATGGAGATCTGGCCAGGCTCATGAAGCCGGCCGCTGCGTTTCACATATGTCACGGTCCCGCGCACGTGATCACCGGCCCGAGCGACTTTCTTGTGATGCACGATGATGTCTCTGGTTAAAACACCTGCCCAAGCCTCGCCTTTGTGTGCCGTTCCGGAGCTCAAAGTGCGATCGATGCGGACAGTTGCACGCGTGCCGCTGGGAAAGCGCTCTGCGCTGACAAATACGGAACATACCAGCAGCAGCGCGAGGAGAGAAATTCTGCGAAATGTCATATTCTTTAGCTCCTTCTTGCGAGCTCAATCTACAATAACCGGCTCAGCCGAAAAGTAAGTCTCAACTATCTGCTGAGATTTTAGCTCGCTCAGGACGGATGAGTTTATTAGCGTTCTGCACGGAGGTGAGTGTGCGTTGGTGCATTCTGAGTCTTATGATGATGAGCGTTTCTGCCTTTGGACAGAGTCCTTCCCCGGCAAGGAGTGCAGCTGCGAAATCTCTGCATGCGCTGTTTGACGCCGAATGGGATTACCGGATGCAGCAGTTCCCGGAGCAGGCCTCGGAACTGGGGGATCGCCGCTGGAATGACCGCTGGTCGGACGAAAGTCTGGACGCATATGGGCGCCGCCACCGGCATGACCAGCAAGTCCTGACCAGGCTCGCCACAATCAATCGCGCGAGCCTCAGCCGGGCTGACCAGCTCAATTACGATCTGTTCCAGAAAAATTACCGCCTCGCAGTGGAAGGATACAAATTTAACCAATTCCTCATCCCGTTGAACCAGCGTGGCGGCATTCAAACCCAGGATGAGCTGGCGGACTCCCTGCGTTTTGAAACTCTGAAAGATTATGAGGACTGGATCGCGCGCATGCGCGCGTTTCCTGCGCTTATGGATCAGACCATCGCGCTGATGCGCGAGGGCATAAAAGAGCGCATGGTCCATCCCAAGGTGATCATGGAGCGTATCCCTGCGCAGATCGACAAGCAGATTGTCTCCGATCCCACACAAAGCGGCTTTTACAAGCCGTTTCAACACTTCTCGCCGGAGATTTCCGTCTCCTACCAGCAGCGGCTGACTGTGGAGGCCCGGCAGGCGATTGAACAGCAGGTGGTGCCCGCGTACAGGAAATTCAAGGAATTTTTCACCAGGGAATATCTGCCGGCGTGCTTCGATCAGGTTGGGATATGGCAAGTCCCACACGGCGACGAACTTTACGCCTATGATGTCCGGCGCTACACCACGACCAACCTTACACCCGACCAGGTGCACGCGATCGGGCTGAAGGAAGTTGCCCGCGTCCGCGCCGAGATGGATGCCGTGATGAAGCAGACAGGCTTCAAAGGCTCGCGCGACGACTTCTTCAAATTTCTGCGGACGGATCCGCAATTCTTCTATAAGTCTCCGGACGACCTTCTTGAGGCCTACAAAGCCCTGGCCAAGACGGTGGACCCCAATCTGGTGAAAGTGTTTCGCAAGCTGCCACGGGAGCCCTATGGCGTGGAAGCCATTCCTGCGGTTGCGGCGCCTGACACAACTGCGGCTTACTACCGCCCCGGCGCTGCCGACGGCTCGCGCGCCGGAACCTACTTTGTCAATCTTTATAAACCAGAGACCCGTCCAAAGTGGGAAATGCTGGTGCTTACGCTGCATGAATCCGTTCCCGGACACCACCTGCAGATCGCTCTGGCCCATGAAATGGGAGATATCCCCAAGTTCCGCCGTTTTGGCGGCTACACCGCGTTTATTGAAGGCTGGGGACTTTATGCCGAATCGCTGGGCGATGACATGGGGCTTTACACGGATCCATACTCCAAATTCGGCGAGCTGACCTATCAGATGTGGCGCGCCGTCCGCCTGGTGGTGGATACCGGGATCCATGCCAGGCACTGGACGCGCGAGCGGGCCATCAAGTACTTCATGGATAACGCGCCAAAGGCGCAACTGGACATCGTCAACGAAATCGACCGTTACATTGCCTGGCCAGGACAGGCACTGGCCTACAAAATTGGCGAACTCAAGATTCAGGAGTTGCGCGCCCGCGCCCACGAACAACTCGGCCCGAAATTCGACCTCAGGGCTTTTCATGAGGTGGTCCTCGGGTCCGGGCCGCTGCCGCTTGATATTCTGGAGCGCAATGTGAATGAGTGGATCGCTGAGCAGAAAAAGCAGCCCGAAAATCGCAGCGGAAAATGATGCCGTCCTGAAAGCGCCTTTGCTCCCGCGCGCATTCTTCAATCGTGATCCCCGCCGGGTCGCGCGCGAACTGCTGGGCAAGCTGATTGTCAGGAGAATCGGACGCAAAGCTCTGGCTGGCCGCATTGTCGAAGTGGAGGCCTATCTCGGCGCCAATGATGCCGCTGCCCATGCCACTGCCGGACGCACGCCTCGCAACAGCGTCTTGTTTGGCCCTCCAGGGCACGCCTACGTGTATTTCATCTACGGCGTTCACTACTGCCTGAATATCTCCTGCATGCCGGACGGAGAACCCGGATGCGTGCTCATCCGAGCGCTGGAACCGGTCGCGGGCCTGCAAGAGATGGCAAGAGCGCGCGGGCTTGAGTCGTTTCATCCCGATTGTCATCGTGATTTACGCAAGCTTTTGAGCGGCCCGGGCAAATTATGCGAGGCGCTTGAGATTACTCGCCCTCGCGACAACGGAAAAGATATGCTCTCGCCGCGCTCTGACATTCAGGTGCGGGATGACGGCTGCCGGGTGGGGAAAATTCTGATTACGCCACGCATAGGAATCACGAAGTCAGCCGGGATGCCGCTGCGCTTCCTCGTCGCAAGGAATTTGTTCATTTCGCGCTAACTTGTGGTATACCCCTACGGTCGAGGCCGCAAATGTACGGTAGATGCTTTTTTGTCCTGCTTGCGTGGATCTCAGCGCTCCTGGCTGTGGCGAAAACGCCGTCTTTCAAACTGAAGGAAATCTCTGATCCAAAATACAAGCCGGGGCAGGTCTGGACCTACAGGACACGGCCCGGCGAAGTGAACTCCACCGTGACGGTGCTGCGGATAGAATCGGTCGGCGATAAAACGATTGTGCACATACGGGTAGACAACATTCGTTTACGCAGCTGTCTGGGCGGGCCTGAACCCGACAAATTTGAGCACATGCCATTTGCCAGGGAAGCCTTCGATCAAAGCGTGGTCAAGCTGCTGAAAAGCGTAGACGTTCCAGACTACAAGGAAGGCTACTCAGAATGGCGAAAAGCCTGGGACGCAGGTAAAGCCGGGTTTTATACGATCAGCATCGCACAAGCCCTCGATGTGGCCCAGGCGACTTTCGACCAAGGCCTCGGTTGCCCCAAGGAACGGGATTCTCGACGCTAACTGGAAAGCAGGAAGTTATCAATCAACCTTGTCGAGCCCACATAGGCAGCCACGGCCACCAGCGCGCGCCCTGAAATATCGCTCACTGAATCCAGAGTGCTCGGATTCACGATCTCAAAATAATCCAGCCGCACGGCCGGCTCTTCAGCGATTACCTGTTTGCCGGCATCGATCAGCCTGCTCGCGCTTTGCTCACCCTGGGCAACTAATGACTGTACGCGTTGAAGAGACCGGCTGAGCACGAGCGCCTGCTTTCGCTCCAATGGGTTCAGATAGGCATTACGGGAACTCATGGCGAGCCCGTCGCCTTCGCGCACGATGGGGCAAACAACGATCTTCACGTCAATGTTCAGGTCGCGCACCATCTTGCTGATGATCGCCACTTGCGCTGCATCTTTTTGACCGAAGAAGGCCAGATCGGGCTTCACGATGTTGAACAGCTTGGAGACCACCGTGGTCACTCCGCGAAAATGTCCGGGGCGTGAGCGGCCATCCAGCTTATCGCTCAGCCCTTCCACCGTGACCCAGGTGGTGGCTCCGGACGGATACATTTCTTCGACGGTCGGATAGAAGATGCAGTGCACGCCCTCCTTCTCAAGCATGGCACTATCCTTCTCGAAGGAACGCGGATACTTCGCGAAGTCCTCATTGGGGCCGAACTGTGTGGGATTGACGAAAATGGAAACCACCACCACGTCAGACTGCGCTTGTGCCGCGCGAACCAGAGAGAGGTGCCCCTCATGCAGCGCGCCCATGGTGGGCACAAAGCCCACGCGTTTGTCCGCACGCTGCGTGGTTCTGCTGAAGGCCATCATTTCGGAGGCGGAAGAAATGATTTTCATATCGACAATCGGCACTCAGCAATCAGCATTCACCACTCAGCCCCTGAAGCATCTGGTTTACCGCCAGCAAGAGTCCAGCCGACCCTCACAAAACAGCCTCCACGTGATCGGCCGCCCAGCGGACTCGGCCAATCGCTCGCAGGGCTGAATGCTGACTGCTGATTGCTACCGGTATGCCTTCAACTGCTTGCGATTCAGGATTGCCTCGAGTTCCAGCTTTGTGTTCCTGGGCAGATGATAAGACTCCTCATCCGAGGGATAACTGCCCGTCTCCACGTCCGTCTTGAATTGCTGCACGGCGCTGCTGATGAGCGCAGCAGCATCGCCGTAACGCCGCACAAACTTTGCCGGCGGCGCAAAACTCAGGTTGAGCAGGTCATGGAAGACCAGCACCTGGCCATCACAATCCGGTCCTGCACCAATGCCAATGGTGGGAGCGGCGACCTCCTGGGTGATCATGGCCGCCACTTCGCGCGGCACTCCTTCCAGAACGATGGAGAATACTCCTGCACGGTCCAGCGCCACCGCGTCCTTGACCAGTTGCTCGACTCCGGCCATGTCTTTGCCCTGCACCTTGTAGCCGCCCATCTTGTGCAGTGACTGCGGCGTGAGTCCAATGTGGCCCATCACCGGGACCTCGGCGTCCAGGATGCGGCTCACCAGGCCGGCGCGCTTTTCGCCGCCTTCAATTTTTACCGCTTCCGCTCCGCCATCCTTCACGAAGCGCACGGCGTTGCGCACACCTTCCGCCTCATCCCCCTGATACGCTCCAAAAGGCATGTCGGCAATGACCAGCGCCGATTTCACTCCGCGCCGCACGGCCCGGGTGTGGTGCAGCATTTCTTCCACCGTGACGGGGAGGGTGCTGTCATAGCCAAGAACAACCTGGGCGAGAGAATCCCCCACCAGGATCATGTCAATACCGGCTTCATCCACCAGGCGCGATGTGGCGTAATCGTAGGCGGTCAGGCAGGTAATGAACTCGTGCCTGCGCTTCTTTTCCAGAATTGTATGCGTGGTGATTTTCGGTCGGGCGCTCGGCTGCCCTCCGATAAACGAAGTGATGCTCATGTTGCCTCCAGTGCAGTTCGGGATTCCCCGATACCACCTGTTACCTGCATAGATGCAGGCAAGGGTATTGTAGTCGCACCCGGATGGCTTGGCGAGGCAAAAATCCAACGGCAGCAAAGGCCCTTGGGCGCCCTTTCCCCATGGGTTCCCAGGCGCTCATACCGCGTCATTAAGGAGAGATCCACCGGACCGGCAACTCCTGAAACCGCGCGACTTACTCGCGGTCTTCCGCCAGCTCGCCACGAGCGCAGAAAAACAGGTAGGTGAAGAAGATCACAGCAATGGCGCCGGCCAGCGCGAATTTCCACTGCCACGCAATGGAGGGTGAAGGTGAAATGAAACCCTCAATGGTGCCGGCCAGGATGAGAATCGGGATGACCCCGACCAGCAGACGCACAGCTTCCCCTCCGGCACGCGCAATTGAGTCGCGACGTGGCAGCATTCCGGGGAAAAGCATGCCTTGAGCAATACGAAGTCCGGCGCCTCCGGCAATAAAGATAGCAGGCAGTTCCAGCACGCCATGCGGAGCCACAAAGCTCCATAACGGCAGGCTCATGCCTCCAAGCCAGCAGGCCGCGCCTACCACTCCCAGCAGCAATCCGTTGAAAATCATGCTCAAGACCGTTCCAACACCCGCGGTGATGCCCATGGCAAATGCGACGAAGGATACACTCAGGTTGTTGGTCATAATACGGCTGGAAGCTAAGGGCTTTACAGCCACCACGGATTCGGTCCACATCTTGTGGCGCTCAATGGTTTCCATCATCTGCGGTCCCAGAAAGAGGCGCATGAAATCCGGACGCGTGACAGAGAGCAACAGGCCGGCCAGGCCGCCCAGACAAAAAAGCAGGAATGCGGTGTTGATCAGACGCAGGTTGCGACGGAATATGCCGGGCCAGGTTGAGCCATAGAAATGGATGATCCCTCCGGTACTCGATTTTTGCCCGGAATAGATGGTATTGTGAGCGCGGGAAAGCAACAGGTTCAAAGAACGGGCATACGTCTTCCCGCTGGCATCTTCCCTCAAGGTGGAAAGATCGGCGGCGGCTTGCCGGTAGAGCAGCCCAAGTTCCTGAAGTTCAAGGCGGGTCAGCGAGCCCAGGCCCTGGTGTTGAGTCTGATCCAGCAGGCGTTCCAGGCGGTCCCAGTGGCTTTGCCGTTTCGCGAGCCAGTGAGCAGAGATCATACGTGGACAAGCTTATCATTGACACTCCGGAGCAGGTGCACCTTGAATTCCTGCTGGCCGGTATCGGCAGCCGATTTATGGCAGCGCTGCTTGATACCCTGATTCAGGCTGCGATTGGGTTAATTGTTTTCCTGGTCGGCATGGTCTTCTTTGCCGGCCTTCCCTCCATATGGATTTTCGCGCTTATGAGCTTTTTGTTTTTCTCCATCACCTGGGGCTATTACTCCTCGTTCGAGACGCTGTGGAAGGGACAAACACCGGGGAAGCGCTGGGCCGGCATTCGCGTAATCAAAGAGTCAGGAAGGCCCATCAATGTCTTTGAGGCGATCTCCCGCAACTTTATGCGTATTGTCGACTACCTGCCCGGATTCTATGGGGTAGGCGTGGTAACCATGCTGCTCAACAGCAAGCATCGGCGGCTGGGCGACTTCGTTGCAGGCACGCTTGTGGTGCATGAAACTTCCGAGCGTGACGCTACGCCTTTCTTTAACACTGAGCCGAGCAGCGACTTTGTGTTTCCCCAGGCGGCGAAACTGACGGTGCAGGAAGCTGAACTGATTGAGACTTTCCTGGCTCGCCGCGTGGATATCACCTCTCCCATACGGCAACAGAGTGCAGAGCGCATCGCTCAAATGGTCTCAAACCGCCTTGCAATACCGCCTGAAGCGCGTCCGGCTGACACGGAGGCCTTTCTGGAATTGATCGTCAGGGAATTCAGAACCCGGGCGAGATACCGGTGAGCCAGCGCCCATTGCTCCGTTTGGAGTTCCCGAAGCGCTTTTTGCCCGAAAACACCAGAACCTATAAGGTAAATAGCTGACGTGCACTAACGTTTGTCCCTCGCGTGTTGGGTTTAGCCGTTTTTTTGTGGTACTTTAGGCCCTAATCGCTCATTCGTGATTTTTCCCCGGCAGAAGGGCGCCACTCACATTCATTTATGGCACTTGGATTCGGCTTCAACAAGGTAAAGGTACTGGCATCGGCGGAGAAGTTCGTCCAGCAGGGGAAGCTGCAGAACGCCATTGCGGAGTACGAGAAGGTCACCCGGGAAGATCCCAAAGACCTCACCGTCCTGAATACCATCGGCGATCTTTACGCCCGGCTGGGGGACAATGACCACGCCGTCCATTACTTCAAAAAGGTCGGCGACCAATATGCGCAGAGCGGCTTCACAGTAAAAGCGATTGCTATCTACAAGAAGCTCTCCAACCTGTCGCCCAACAATGCCGAAAATATCACCAGGCTGGCTGAGCTTTACACTCAGCAGGGCCTGTTCAGAGATGCGCGAGCCCAATACATGCTGATTGCCGACGCGCATCTGCGGAGCGGCGAACATAGTCAGGCGGCGCGTGTCTTCCAGAGGATTCTGGAACTTGATCCGGAAAACACGGCAACGCAAGCCAAGCTTGCCGATCTCTACATGAAGCTTGGTAAAAAGGAGGATGCCCTCAAGATTTACACCAGTGCGGCGGAGTCGCTCTATGCGCGGGGCTCCTTCGACGCTGCGTCCGAGGCTCTGGCCAAGGTGGCCACCCTCGATCCGAATAACGCCGGGGCTTCGCTGCTCCGCGGCATGATCGCCGCCGATTCCGGGGACAATGTTTCTGCCGTTCGCTACCTGGATCAAGTGCCTGATCTGGAGGCGCGTCCTGATACGCTGCGTGCCCTTTTGCGTGCACGGCTGAACTCAGGTGACATGGAAGGAGCGGACACGGAGGCACAGGTGCTGCTGGACAGGCATAACGATCCAAGCGGCATCAGTTCGCTGGCTGAATGGTACGCAAACCATGACCACGTCAGCAGCGCCGTAAGTCTTTACGAGAAGAACGCCGGGAAACTTTTTGGCGGCGATGCCGCAGCGATGCAGAACACGCTTTATGCGCTGATCAGCAAGGCCAAGAGCAATCCTGAGGCGCTCGACCGGTTGCAGCGCCTGTTGCAGAAAGGCGGAGAGGGGCCGCCGAGCGCCGAGAACATGGAAGCGCAGGCGCATGCCCATGCGCAAAAAGGCGAATTCGCCCACGCCCGCGATTTATACAAGAAGCTTTCTGAAATTGAACCGGAGAACGCTCTCCATACTCAAAACTACCGCCAGATGCTGGCCAAACTGGGTGAAGATCCGGCCACTCGAATTCTTACCCCTGAAGAAGCGGCCCAGGCGTTCATGGTGGAGGAACTTGACCAGAGCGCGGTTGTGGTACAGCAGAAATACGATACTCCCACTGAAACTGCCATAGAGTCGGCCCTCACGGACGCAGAATTGTACGTCTCCTATAACGTTCCGTCCAAAGCGATTGCTCCTCTTGAAGCTGCTCTGCCACTCGCTCCCAAGGACATTACCCTGAACCAGCGTCTGGCCACGCTATATGCCCGTGCAGGAAGATACGGTGACGCCGCTCGTGTCTGCCAAAACCTGAGTGAAATCTATCGCGAATTGGGCCACGCCAATGAAGCAGCAAGATACCAGGAGGCGGCAAGGAAATATGGGCTCCGCGGAGGCATAGCGCCAGCCGCAGCGCCGGTAGCGCGGAACGTCGTAGCTCCGCCGCCAGCCCCGGTGGCTGAAGTCCCTTCGCGCCCTGAGACAGCGGCTTCCACCTCAGCGCCCATTTCCAGCGTCACACCGGCTGAAGAGCCGGCTTCCTCGGTCCAGGAATTCAGCTTTGATGTAACAGAGCCAATAGCTGCAGAGCCGGAACCCGTAGCTCTTTCACCAGAAATGGCAGCGCCACTGGAACTCGATTTGCAGGTTTATCCCGTGAAGGACAAACCGGCAGCCGAAGAGGGCGAGGTACAGGTGGAGGAAGAACCTTCCACGGAATGGGAAGACATGCTCTCTGTGGAAGTGGTGGAACCCGAGAGCACAAGCGTGAAAATTGCCGACGCGACTTCGGCCGATGACACGCAGAAGCTGGAACCTGAGCCGGTCAAGCTGGCTGCGCAGCAACCAGCACTCAGCGGCGCAGGAAAAGAGCCTGAGGGCGGGTCCGATGTTTGCTATCTCGCTGATGAAAAGGGCCAGGAAGTCCAGTTCTACATTTCGCAGCAGATGTGGCAGGCGGCAAGGAATGCGCTCAAGGAGCTGAGCGATATCGCTCCGGAATCTTCTCAGATCCCGGAACTAATGGCGGCGATTTCTGCCGGCGAACAGAAATCCTCCCCGAAAATCTCTGCTCCTGAACCTGCCGCAGCCACTTTCGAGCAGGCTGCCGCGAGCTTCCTGCCTCCGCCGTTCGCCGCACCCGCGCCACCGACGCCTTCCGGATTGCCCGTGGACCCCTTTGCAGCACACATGCCGGCATCCTCGGCGGCAAGCGCCAAGCCGCAACCGCCAGCACCCCAGAAGGCTAAATCAGTCCCGGCCGACCCCTTTGCAGCTCATATGCCCGCGCCTCCAGCTGCCGCTGCGAAATCGGAACCGCGGCCGGCTAAAGAACCGTTGGCCTCACGGGACGAAGAATCGGTCCTTGATCTCGGGGATGAGATTGCGCCATCTCCGAAGAAGCCCACGCGCACTACTGCCGTGCCTCAGCCTCCTTCAGCGGCAGCGAGCACGGAAGACATCCTCACGGATTTTGTTCACGATCTGGAGAACACGGAGCTCAAGGATTTTCTTCCCAAACCGCATTCTGAACCGGCTGTACCCAGCCCTTCTTCGCTGGCAGCTCGCGCAGACACTTCTACCCCCGCTGAGAGTGCGCGCGGCATGCATACAAACGGAAACGTCCAGGTGGAGGACACAGGCTCTGCGCTTGCCGACATTCTTTCCGATCTGCAGGAAGATACGGGCGAAGCTATCGAGCCTGAAGAAGACCCGGAAACACACTACAACCTGGGCATCGCCTTCAAGGAAATGGGATTGCTCGACGAAGCCATTGGCGAACTGCAAAAGGTCTGCCGCGCAGTTGATAACGGCCACAGTTTCTCCCAGCCGATACAGGCATACACCTGGCTGGCACAATGCCTGGTGGATAAAGGCGCACCTGAGGCTGCCGTGCGCTGGTACCAGAGGGCGCTCAAAATTCCCGCGCTGGATGACTCCAGCCGCTGCGCCATTTATTATGATCTTGCAGCGGCTTATGAGGCATTTGGGGACAAAAAGTCCGCCCTGGCCAATTTCATGGAGGTTTACGGATCGAATATTGACTTCCGCGATGTGGCCAGCCGCATCAAGACATTGAAATCCTGATAATTGACAACTGCATCTAATTAGCTCCGATTGAATTTCATCTCCACGAATCTCGAAACACCTCCTGGGCCGCCTGCGGTGCAGGAAGATCCCGCGCCACCGGTGTGGCTGCAACGATTGTTTGCACTGGTGTATGTCCTCTTCTGCATGGTTCTGGGGATGATCCTGCTCACGCTCCCATGGAGGAGTGACTGGTTTGACACCGGCTGGATTCTCCACTATCCAATGACACAGGCCATCCTGCAGCACGGATTCGTTCGCGGAGCGCTTTCCGGTCTGGGACTCATTGACATCTTTCTGGGCGTGATGGAGGCAGTAAGTTATCACGACCGCCGCTAAGAGGCTTCAACGATTGAAGCGACTTCACGGGACAAGTTTCGCAAGGCAATGAATGACTGACCGCAACAAAAACCCGGAACAAGACCACGACCAGCAATTCGATCACCCGCTGCATCCGGCGCCACTCGCCTATCTCAATCCTGACTTTCTGAACAGTCCGGATGGCCGCATTCTGCGCATCATGTCAGAGTACACTGAGCCGCTCTCGCGCTTCCGCCGGGAGAAAATCCAGGACACGGTAGTTTTTTTTGGTTCGGCCCGCTTTGCCAGCCTTTCCCAGACGGAAAAGGCGCTCACGACTCTGGAGAAGCCCGGATCGGCGAAACCGGAAGAGCAGCCCGGCGGCAACGATCCTGATGCCTTGCAGACGGCGTTGAAGCGCGCGCATGCGGCGGTGGAAATGTCCCGCTATTATGAGGACGCCCGCAAGCTGGCCCATATGCTTACGGAGTGGACCGTGACTCTGCCGGGCAAGCGCCATCGCTTTGTGGCAACTTCCGGCGGTGGGCCGGGAATCATGGAAGCGGCGAACCGCGGCGCCCATGAAGCCGGCGGCAAGACGATTGGCCTGAATATCCGCCTGCCCTTCGAGCAGTTTCCAAACCCCTACATCACGCCGGAACTGAACTTTGAGTTCCACTACTTTTTCATGCGTAAGTACTGGTTTGCGTACCTGGCCAAGGCCCTGGTGGTGTTTCCCGGCGGATTCGGCACGCTGGACGAGCTGTTTGAAATCCTTACGCTGGCGCAGACGCAAAAGCTGGCTAAAAAGATCATTGTGATCGTTTACGGAAAAGAGTACTGGAGCCGTGTACTCAATCTGGAAGCACTGGCGGATGCCGGCGCCATTTCACCCGACGATACACACTTGTTTTCATTCTGCGATTCGCCTGAGGAGGCATTTGAGTGCCTGAAGGAGGGTCTGACGAAATATCATCTTCAGCCTCCACCGGCGCGTCCGGTGCCGGAAGAGGGGCCGGAAATCGCCAAGACGCTGCCGTAGAAGAGTCCCCGTTTCGACCTAGCCGCAGTTTTGCCAGAGCCGCATTCCACCTTGAATCCAGAAACTGAGATCCCCGCATCTCTGCGGGGATCTCCATTTCGCTCATGGCCGGGGTGGCGTTTTTAAAACAGATTCCACAGGAACTGGTTGTACACCTCGTGGTGGTACTGCACCTCGGGTACCTTCACAAATGTGCCCAGCAGGCGCGAGCAGCGATCAGCTGAAGCCTGCTTGAGATCGGCGTAACGGGCCTTCACGTCCTCGCCCAGCATTTTTGTAGTCCACTCGGCATTGCGGAAATTCTCGAGCGCCGTGTAGATATTGTCCGGCAGGTATCGTTCGGCCTGGCGCAGGTTCTTGATGCGCGAGGTCGTGCCGTCAATTCC
>JBLMYN010000149.1:0-6498 GCA_050258305.1 Actinomycetota bacterium | reverse complement strand
CTCGGTCTTCCGCGACTGCTGGAGGTCCGCTAGCTTAACCGAACTGAACCGCCGTATGCGGACCCGCATGTACGGTGGTGTGGCAGGGGAGAGTGGGTGACCACTCCCCCTATGCCGATTTGCCGCAAATCTTGCGGCGGATTTTTGCTCCCTCTAAAAGCTCCCCTCGTCCGCTGAAGGACCGTAAATCGATGGCACCGGAACATTGTTCAGCCGGAGGTAAACGGAGAACTGTCCCCGGTGGTGAATGCCGTGGCTCAGGATGAAGCTGCGTAGTACCGCGATGCGGGGCAGGGTAAAGACAGTGTTCCCTTTGTTCAATAGGCTCCAGGGCTTCAGCAATTCCGCATCGGTCGCTGCGGAGATGGCCTTGCGGGCGTTGGCAGTATTGGCGTCAAAAGCGGCAAGGACCTCTGACCGCGATTTCAGCTCGGGATTCGCGGGCGCGGTACCGGCATCAAAAGACTCCGATCCCAGAATGGCCTCTGCCCAGTGATTGATCGTAGCCAGATGCGTGGCCAGCGCGCCCAGAGTCATGGATTTTTCATGCGGCTTCCAGGTGAGCTTGTCTTCCGGCAAGCGCTCCAGCGTTCTCCGGGTAGTCTGCATTTCATGCTCGAACTCCGGGAGAATCGCCTTGCTCAGTTGCGAGCTCTCGCCGAATGATTGCGGTTTTGCTGCCATGTTGGCCTCCGTTCGATGATCTTGGTCGCAATAATTTTACATGCGCCGGCGCTCGTTCCATGCCGCAAGTTCTGATACTGTTAAGGCGAAGAAGGCCCGGCCAAATCACAGGAGCAGCTTATGACTACCGCCATTCGCAGCACCAAATCACCCCGTGAGCTTTACTCCATTGCCAAGCATCTGGGCGTATGGGACCCTGAAAAAATTCCGGTTGCGGAAGACCGCAGCCACTGGGAGATGATTTCTCCCGAGCAAAAAGAACAGCTTACGAAGGTCTGCGCGCTGTTTTATGAGGGCGAAGTCAGCGTGGCGGATACCCTGGCATGGTTCATGCTGGGGATGCCCGATCCTGACCGGCGGATGTTTCTTTCCACGCAGGTCTACGAAGAGGTGAAACACGCAGAGTTCTTCGAACTGTATTTTCGCGAGGTCTGCGGCAAGGTGGATACCGCCGCGTATCTGGTTCCTGAATACAAGGGCGTTCTGATAGACGAGCTGCGCAAACGCGGTGAGGCCATGGGGCGCGCCATCACCTCAGGCGACCAGGCTGAACTCAGCCGCACGCTCTGCATGTTTGCGGCGCATTACATGGGAGTAATCGAGGGAACCATGGCCGTAAGCGGCTACGATTTCTTTGATGAACTGCTGGAAAAAACCGGCATGTTTCCCCGCCTGCACGAAGGGCTCAAACTGATTCGAGCCGATGAAGGCCGGCACATTGTTCACGGCATGGATTATCTGCGCGAGATCCTGGCCGCGCACCCCGAATACGCGCAGCCGGTCCGCGAACTCTTCATGCAGCAGAGTGCCACAGTCCCCCTGCGTACGGACTTTGTTTTTACGCCGAACGCGTTTGGCCTCGACAAGCAGCGCATGCTGCAGATCGGCTACCAGCACATCGAGCAAAGAATGAAAGAGGCCGGGCTGGCATAACGCCGCCCGAGGCCGAAAGAGTTGCCAACTGGGAGAGCCGTGGCGAAACTTCAGCTCACGCTGAGCACCTTCATGCCCGTTTCCACCGCTCGTACCGTCTTTCCGCTCGTACGCACTACAACGGTGCAGTTTCGGCCCTTGCCCTTGGCTTTGTAGAGCGCCTGGTCGGCAATGCGCAGGACTTCAGACGCAGTGAACTGGTCCACGCTGGTGGAAGCCACGCCGATGCTCACGGTCACGTTGGTCTGCTTCTTGCCTCCGCGCACACGGCGTTTGCCGCGCCGTTCAGAACCGCGCACCGTGAATGTGGACTGCTCGATGATTTTGCGCATGCGGTCGAGAAAAACAAAGACTTCATCCGACGGCTTTCCCGGAAACAACACAGCAAATTCTTCCCCGCCGTATCGGTACGCCTTGCCGCCGCCGGCGATGCGCGCCAGCTTTGAGGCCACCAGACGCAGCGCCTGGTCGCCGGACTCATGGCCGTAGCTGTCATTGAATTTCTTGAAATGGTCCACGTCCAGCATGGCGACGGTATAGGTTTCCGGCAGCTTCATCAGCGCTTCATTGAGGGCGCGCCGGCTGGGAAGCTGGGTCAGCTCGTCGAGGTAAGCCATGCTGTACGAGGTTTCCATCAAGGCCACCAGAATGGCCAATTCACCTGTGGCAAAGAAGATTCCGGAGAGATGGTTATGAATACCGCTGCGCAAAGCGATGAACGAGCAGATCATTGCCCAGAAAAGACTGCTCTCGACTGCGCGATAGCGGCGAATCAGCGGCACCGTCATGATGCCTGTGCAGATGATGAAGCACGCCAGCGCCGCCTGAGACAGATGGCTCCAATCGGATAGCAGCGCAGGCAAAAATGACTGTTGCAGGGATGCAGTCACGCTGGCCATAAACGGCAGGCACAATGCCGCCATCGCAATCACCTGGATGGCCCCGATCCCCAGACGCCTGCGTCCTGTACGCGAAACGATGCCGCGCTCCTTCACGAAGGCAATGACCAGCAGGTTCACAGGCAGGAGCAGGGCAACGGCATTTGCCATGACCTGCCCAAGAGAGGAAGGCAAACGCGGCGCCACCCAGGTCAGCACGGAACTGGAGAAAGCGAGCGACAGAGTGGCAAAGAAAAGCCGGCTGCGACGGAAATATGCGCTTACCGCCAAACCCGTGACGTAAATCACTGGAGGCACAAAAAGGACCAGAGGCGAGTTTGAGTCGGTCAGCAGGCCGAGGCGGATCAGGGTGAGGGCAAAAACCAGCAGCAGGCCGCCTGGAAGGGTCAGCCGATAGAGAATCTTGAATATCCTTGAATTCAGAGACACAAACTGCGCTCCCCCAAGAGATCGTCGAGTGCCTTTTCGTAAGATGCTTAATTACAATGGCTTGCGACAGCCGGAATGAATGCGTCGGGAACTGACTATATAAAAGAGAAACCGCGCCGGAGTAGATACCGTTGGTTCCGCGACCTTTTGGTTCGCGACCATCGTGCCTTCGTTTTGCCGGGCCGGCTAAGTACGTCCGCAATGTGGTTCCGGGCAGGTAAACAACAGCCCGAGTGATAAATATCACAGCAAAGCACGGGCCGCCTCCGCAATACTCCCATCACGGGTTGAAAGAGAGCCCGGAGAATGCACGCACACATCCCGAGCACAATCCTGGTTGTCACCAAAGGGAATGAGGACTCCGAAAAGATTCACGCACTTTTCCCTGGCAACGGATCCGGCAAAAACATTCTGCTTGCTCACTCCTGGCTTGGAGCATTGGAAATGGCGCGGGTGACCCGTCCCAAACTTTGCCTCATCGGTAAGGACATGCTGACAATTCAGGAGCGGTCCTTCCCTGATGCACTGAGGGAAGCGTCCCCTGATGTTGAAATCTTTATTGCTGAAGAAAGCGATATCAGCGTCTCCGCCACTCAAACCGGAATGACTTCATCCCGCTAGACACCAGCCGGAAGAGAGCTCAAGGGTTCCAATTTCACCGCGGTAAAATTATTTCCTATACTATTTTGCTCTATGCCTGTTACTATAATGGCTGTTGTGAAATAGGGTATCTTGATATGACTGATCAACGCGATCTGTTTCCCGGAGCGCTGGAACTGATGATTCTGCAGACGCTCAAGAGCAAGCCGCTGCACGGCTACGCGCTCGCGCAGCATATTAAGCAGACTTCCAACGATCTTCTGCAGGTGGAGGAGGGTTCTCTCTACCCTGCGCTCCAGCGGATGCTCAAGGCCGGACTGGTCAAGGCAGAGTGGGCAATCTCTTCCACCAACCGGCGCGTTCGCGTCTATCAACTCACCTCCACGGGACGCAAACACGTTGCCCGCGAAGTCTCCAGCTTCGAACGCATGCTCGAAGGCATCACTCGTGTGCTGGCTCCGGCTAAACAGAAAGGCTGAATATGACCTGGCTCCGGCAGTTGTTTTCACGGCGACGCTTGTATCACGACCTCTCCGAGGAAATGCAGGACCATCTGGAGGAAAAGACAGCGGAGCTTGTCCAGGCAGGCATGTCGCGAGAGGCAGCACTGGCGGCCGCACGTCGCGAGTTCGGCAACGCCACTCTGGTTGAGGAGCGTGGCCGTGAAGTGTGGCAGTGCCTCCCCCTTGAACATCTTGTGCGTGACATCAAACTGGCCTGCCGTCAGCTTCGACGTCATCCCGGCTTTACCTTCATCGTGCTGCTCACGCTTGCCCTGGCGGTGGGAGCAAACACTGCGGTATTCAGCATTGTGAACGCGCTCTTGCTGCGGCCTCTCCCCTATTCCGAACCTGATCGTCTCGCCGCCGTCGTCCGTTATTTGCATGGGGTTACCGCGAGCGGCCAGGTGATCGACGAAACCGAAGACGGCCAGGACGGCGAAACCTGGGAGTTGATTCGCGACCATGTCACTGCGGCCACGTTCGCCGCGGAATACCACGGCAGCGACGGCGTCAACCTGGAGGCGAATCACCAGGCAAGATACGTGCTCGACCATCGTGTCTCTGCAGCATACTTTGACGTGCTTGGCATCAAGCCTCTTCTCGGCCGGACCTTCACTCAGGCGGAAGATACACCGCACGGACCGAACGCCGTGATACTCAGCTACGAACTGTGGAAGTCGCTTTTTTCTTCTGACAAGAATGTTCTCGGTCAAGTCATTCGTCTTAAAGGCGAACCCTATACGGTCGTTGGAATCATGCCTGCCAATGTACAAACCACAGCTCCCACGGACTTGTGGACGCCCGTGCAGCCCTGGCACGGTGGCGAAGGAGGCGGCCCCAATTACCACTTCATTATGCGTTTGCATCGAGGCGCAACATGGGCCCAGGTCAACGCGCAGTTGCACGCTTTGCGCCCGGAACTGTTCAACCATCTTCTAAAGGGCGCCTCAGTATATTTACAGGCTCAACCTTTGCAGCAGGATATGGCCGCTGAAAAGCGCGCTCCTGCGCTGATGTTGATGGGATCGGTGTCCCTGATCCTGATCATCGCGTGTACTAACATCGCGGGGCTCATGCTGGTCCGCATTTACCGCAGAACTGACGAAGTGGCCACCCGTTTGGCGCTGGGGGCCACGCGTGCTTCCATCATTCGGCAGGTGTTTATGGAGCCGCTGCTCCTTACGGCGGGCGGCGGTGCGATTGGGGTCGGCGTCGCTTATCTTGCTCTTCAACCTTTCATCAGCTTGTTCCCTGCTGATTTGCTTCCCGCGACCGCGGTCACCATTGATCCGCGTGTCCTTATATTCAGCCTGCTCTGTGTAGCCCTGAGCGCTCTCTTCATCGGGCTCTTCCCTGCTCTCACCACCCGCAGGCTGGAGATTCGGCCTCAGCTCTCAACCAGAGCCTCAGGCAACATGCTCGGCAGCCGCACGCGCCGCCTGCTCATTGCATCCGAAGTCTGCCTTACGCTCGTGCTTCTTGCCGGAGCCGGGGTGCTGGTCCGGACGCTGGTTTATCTGCAGACGTTGCCGCCGGGTTTTGACGCCCGGAACGTCACCGTCGCGAAAATCTCCCTCGACGACGCGCGTTACCGGAACGCCGCCAATTTCCGCGACCTGGTACAGAAGAGTCTCAGTGCCATACGCCGCATTCCCGGTATCGAAGCGGCGGCCGTAGGTCTCGGAGTGCCCTATGAGCGCGGTCTGAATGACGGTTTCCAGATTGCCGACGGACCGACCGCGGGAACGAGGATGGCCAGCAGCTCATCTTATGTGACTCCCGACTACTTCCGCGCTTTCCGTATCCCTGTGCTGGCCGGACGAGCCTTCACGAATGACGACACAGCCGAAAGCGAACACGTCGCCATCGTCAACGTCTCATTCGCACGAAAATTCTTTCACTCCACGAATGTTATCGGCCTTCACCTCAAGCTTGGCCATGATCTGTGCGCCGTGGTTGGGCTGGTCGGCGACGTCACCAAAGAACCTGGAATTGGGATACAGGCGCCGCTCGCAACTGAACCCATGTACTATGTTCCGGCAACGCAGGTTTCAGACCGATACCTGACTCTGGTTCACACGTGGTTTCAGCCCAATTGGATTGCTCGCACCCAGCATCCTGTCTCCGGTCTGAACGAACAAATGCAAAAAGCCCTCGCCGAAGTGGCGCCCAATCTTCCCTTTTCTGCATTTCACAAAATGAGCGATCTACAGGCGCAGGCTCTCGCCGACCAGCGGCTGGAAGTGATGCTGCTCAGCGCGCTTGCCGGTCTGGGTCTGCTTCTTTCCGCAATCGGTGTGTATGGACTGGTTTCCAACCTTGTCGCTCAGCGGCGCCGCGAAATCGGCATTCGCATGGCTCTTGGTTGCACGCTGCCTCAAGCCATGGTTGAAGTTGGCCGTTCGGGTGTCATCGCAGTTGCCATCGGGCTTGCAGCCGGCTTAGGAGCC
>JBLMYN010000148.1:0-3199 GCA_050258305.1 Actinomycetota bacterium | reverse complement strand
CTCGGTCTTCCGCGACTGCTGGAGGTCCGCTAGCTTAACCGAACTGAACCGCCGTATGCGGACCCGCATGTACGGTGGTGTGGCAGGGGAGAGTGGGTGACCACTCCCCCTATGCCGATTTTACTCCCTCTCGTTGTAGGGTAGCGAACTAGTCAGAACACAATTACCGTGGCGGCCTGGGGAGCGGTCCCCGCGGAATTGGTTCCACCCGCGGATTGGGCCCGATGCTCTCTTTCATTCTGTTCTTAACGCGTTTGGCCAGCTTCTCCACCTCGTCGGCTTTGCGGATCACGTCAAGAGAGAGCACGTTTTCGTTGGTCTTATCCACCGCAGCCTTAAGCTCGGTGGCCAGTTGAAACAGTTTGTCCGTATCCTTGCGGATATCGTCCTGGCGTTCCTTGTTGGCCGCCTTGAGCTGGCGGTCCCGCATTTCCTTTTCCTGTTGTGACATGGTATGCGGCTGAAACTGATACGCAGCCGCGGGTACGAGCGCCGCCAGAACGGCAATGCTTAAGATGCCGGGGATCAATCGATTTTGTTGAGACAAGCGAGCCTCTCTGCCTGCGCTGCCTTTTAGAACAGCATTCCTTTCCGGCGTTGCGCAGGTGTTCCTCTGCGATTATAAACACGCGCTCGGCTATAATCCGTTCAAACAACATGCAGGAGCACTTCGGGAACATCTGGCAACAGTGGCACAACAACCTGGTCGATTGGACCCGGGATAAGTTGCCTGCACTGATCGTCATTCTGCTAGTGGCGTTCATTTTTGTGCGCCTGCTGGGCCTGATCACGCGCAAGGTGGTGGAACTGGCTGAAAAAAACAGCCGCCGCGGCGCACTTCGCGCGCAACAGGTGAAGACCGTGGCCGGAGTGATTCACAGCGCGGGCGTCTTCTTCATTGTTTTCTTCGCCTTCGTGCAGGTGCTGGACGCCTTTAACTTCAATATTGCTCCCTTGCTGGCCAGCGCAGGGATCGCCGGCCTGGCGATTGGTTTCGGAGCGCAGACGCTGGTGAAAGATGTGATCAACGGATTCTTCATCCTGGCGGAGAACCAGTTCGAGGTGGGCGATGTCATCAAAGCGTCCGGGGTCTCCGGCACCGTGGAAGAGATTACTATGCGGCGAACAACGCTTCGTGACGCTGACGGCACGCTGCACATTCTGCCCAACAGTTCCATCCAGATCGTGAGCAACATGACGCGCGACTGGTCACAGGTGACGCTGCACGTTGCCGTGGATTACAGCGAGAACAGTGACCGCATCGTTGCCCTGCTCAATCAGGTGGCCCAGGCGGTTTATCACGACCCCGAATTTCAGCAGGACCTTGTGGCCGAGCCGAAGGTGCACGGCATTGAGAGGGTGCGCGGCAATGAAGTGGATTACCTTGTGACCGTGAAAGTGCGCCCTGGAAAGCAATACGGAGTGGGACGGGAGATGCGGCGCCGAATCAAGATCTGTTTTGAAGAGCAGAAAATCAAGGCCGGTGCGCCGGCGCAGGTATACATCGGGCAGATGCCGGGGTAAGTCATGGTCACCGCGGAGGCGCGGAGCCAGGAAAATGCATCGACCTTCGACTCCCGCTCAACCGTTTCGTTTGGCTCTCGCACCTCGCTACGAATGACAGCCCTGGTTTTCGCGAATACAGCCGCAGCATGTGGAGGAACGTAAATGGATCTTGGACTCAAGGGCCGCGGCGTGATTGTGGCGGCATCAAGTGAAGGAATCGGCCGGGCTGCCGCCGAGGCATTTGCGCGGGAAGGCGCCCAGGTGGCCATGTGCGCCCGCACAGAGAAGACGCTGCGTGACGCCGCCGGCAGGATTCGCACCGACACCGGAGCGGAAATCTTTGCCGAACCCGTGGACGTGACCGATGGGCCCGCCGTGCAGCGGTTTGTGGAAACTGTGGCCAAGCAGTTTGGGCGCATCGACGTGTGCGTCACGAATGCCGGCGGTCCCCCGGCAAAGAATTTTCTCTCTGTTTCGATTGAGGAATGGCGCCAGGCTGTGGAAATGAATTTCATGAGCGTGGTCCATTTCGCAAGAGCGGTGATTCCTTACATGCAGAGACATCGCTGGGGACGAATCATCACCATTACCTCTGTGACAGTCAAACAGCCCGTTGAGGCTCTGGTAATGTCGAATGCCGTCCGCGCCGGTGTCGTGGGACTGGTCAAGAGTCTTTCGAACGAATTCGGGAAGGATGGGATCACAGTCAACAACGTTGCTCCGGGGTACACGGCCACAGAGCGCCTGAAGGAACTCGCCGGTGTGCGAGCGCTGGCTGGAGGGACAAGCCCGGAAAAAGTTTACGAGCAGTGGGCGGCTGACGCACCACTAAAACGGCTGGGAGAGCCGAATGAGATTGCTGACGTGATTGTCTGGCTGGCCTCGCAGCGGGCTTCTTATATTACCGGCCAGACGGTGCTCGCCGATGGCGGCATCTATCGCGGCCTCTAAGCCCATGGCCGCGAAGAACCAAAATGCCCTGATTTCTGTGCGTTATCCGTGCCTGGCGTCTGCGCGCAACCGCAACACCGCAAAAAGCATCGCCGGGAACATCTATGCAGAGGAAAAAAAGCATCCTATCTGCGGATGCTTTTGCTGACCATTTCATTCCTGACCGCCGCTGCTGCATGTGGAATCTGGTACTGGGTTTCCGTGTATTACAGCCGCCGTCGGGCCGCTGAGATTTCGCGATGGATTGAGTCGGCTTTGGCCGATCAGGGCCGCGTGGCCGGCCTGCGCTGGATCACTGCTTCCCGCTTCCAACTGCCGCTTCGCCTCGCCCATGGAATATTTCGCCGTGCCAGCATGCTCGTCGACATGACGCCATGTGAGTTTCCTCTGCACTGGCTGCTGGCCAAAATCAGGGGCAAGCCGGAAGTGCTTACATTCCAGGCCGATCTGGACCTGCCCCCCATGTTCTCGCTGCATGTCCAGAATTTTCGCTGGTTTGCCCGCAGCAGCCGTAAAACTCCGAAATCCAACAGCGGCTGGATCTTTGAGCAAACGACGCCCCTGGTGGTGAGCACGCGTTCGGACTGGCAGCGGGAAGTCACCTCCGCTATCGGCTCACTGGCCCAGGGCCGAAGCCATGATTTTCTCAGCATCAGTTTCCAGAGACGCTCGCCCCATTTCTGCGTGACGCTGCCGCTGGAGGCTATCTCCCCGGAGTCTCCAACCAGGACCTGCATCTTCG
>JBLMYN010000147.1:0-2911 GCA_050258305.1 Actinomycetota bacterium | reverse complement strand
AAGAACAATGGAAATTTCCAGAAACAGTTCCGACGAATCAAAACGGTCGGCGCGTCGCGTAATCACCGCCGTTTCCCGGTCAATGTCTCTCGCGTGCTCCTGGATCTGTTTTGCGCCATCTCCGCCCGCCGCTTGCTTCGCAGTTTTCTGGTGCTGCGCATCCGCTGCCGGAGTTTCGGTTGCCTTTGCCGGAACCTCTTCCGCGGCAGCCGTGCTCCGCGGTTCTTTCAGGCCGGCCATAAGCTGACGGAGCACAGGCGATTTTCCCGCACGCGGGGCTGTGCAGTTGCCTTCAGCGGGCGTTCCGCACTCCTCATCGAGAGAGGCGCGCATGAATTCCAGCGCCAGATCGTGGTGTCCTGCCGCCTCCGCATTTTCTGCATCGATAGCGTACAGATGAGCCCGCAGGTGCTTGGCCTGGTAAAAGTTCCACTGGTCGACGGCCCTGGTCTGCAGCTTGATCTCTTCCGTATGGGCGCGATGCGCCAGCAGGGTTGCCACCGCGAGCAGGACGGCCGTGATGGCAGTGGTGAGACCGATGGCTTTCTGCCCGCTGTGATGCGCATGTTCTGCCTGTTCATGCAGTTCTTCTGGATTCATTCTGTTTGCTCCGTGATCACAAGTCTTGCCTGAGGGGCACGCCTTGCTGGGGAAGCTCGCCGGCCGATCAATGGCGTTGCAGGAATCTCAGCCGCCGGTGTGGCTTGAGATGGTCAGGAACGTCATCGTACTTGAGAACGCTGATTGACCCATCCACCTCCAATACGGCCAGGGCAACTTCCTTGGTGCTGCCAACTCCATGCTCGCGCAACGCCCGCTCAATTTCATCGGTGGAAACGTGCTCTTTGGCGGCATGCGACGCAATCAGCTCTCCGTTATGAATCAGCAGAGTGGGTGAGCCCTGGACGAAACGCCGGAATCGGCGATTCAATCCTGAGACTTCAGCCAGCAGGTAATTGAGCACCAGAAGCACTACCGCGGCGACAACGCCGCCGATCAGCGACGTGTCCGGACCCGTCATTGCATTCTGCACCGCATTGGCCAGCAGAAGCAGCAGAGTCAGATCAAAGGGCGTCATCTGCCCGACCTCCCGTTTGCCGGTCAGCCGTATCCCCAGGAGGACGATCACGTAGATCACCGCGGTGCGGAAAACGATTCCCAGCGCAGCATGTCCGCTTGTCAGCATGGTGAAAGTGAGTTTACGCGGAGATTTTAAATTTGAAATTTAAAATTTGAAATTGCAAATCTTGAAATTCCAAATCTGGCGGGAGCACGGGAGCTGTTGAGCGCGATTGCGGGCTCCGCATGCTAAAATAAGTTTTGTTGTTCCCACCCAGGGCTGCGCGCCCTTAGCTCAGCTGGATAGAGCGTCTGACTACGAATCAGAAGGCCGGGAGTTCGAATCTCTCAGGGCGCGCCATTACATCAATCACCTAAAGCTATTGACGTCCCGGTTCGAGGCGCACATCGCTTGCTCTCCGCGAACGTGTGGTGAATGGCTGCAAGCCGCGCTTGTTCGCCAGACCCTCTCTTACTTTCCCGGCTCCAGCGTCAACTCATGCGCCCTGGTCTGGTTCACGGCGGAATCCGAGTACGCGAGCGTGAATGTGTTGCCGTAGTACCATGCCGGCCAGTGGTCCATGTAATAGGGGCTGAAGATCTGGCCGGATTCGCCCTGGACCAGATTGAAAGTAGAGCCATCAAGGTTGGAGAAGTCCACGGTCATGCGCTCCGACGGGCCAAACGTCCGGCCCACCTGTTTCACGGTGAAGCCACCGCCGGACTGAGGATGCCGGCCCGGGCCCGCCATGGGGCCAAGAATGGGAATGGCACCGAAGATGGGATGGTTGATGACCACCGGATACTCATCGCCGTATTTCCATGACTTGAGGTCGGAGGGCGCGTGCTCAATGGCTTTTTGCACTGCGGCATTGAGCAGATCATTGAAATTGCTGTAGCCGGGCGGCAGCCAGCGGTCAGGCTGGTTCTGCACGATATTTTCAAGCGCCACGGACTGCAGCGACCATTCATAGCGGTCCCAGTTATCGCCCAGCTTGGGCTGAAGCAGCATCTTCCACAGCGCCACGCGCGCCTTCACTTCAATGGCAGGCGCGGCGGAATCCATCACCATCCGCCCGTCAAAGCCGCGCATAATGTCGGCGGCCTGGCGGGTGCGGTCTGTGGCTTTGCTGCTGTGATCGATGGCGTAGACAAAATGGCCGGCAAAAAAACGGTCGTAGTCTGAAGTGATATCGGTTTGCAGCGCGAGCATGTCTGCCGGGGAGAATTTTTTATTGTCCTCAAGCACGTGGTAAATGCGCTGGGAGCGATACGGCGGAAACCACTGCGTCGCCAGCAGGTAGGGATAGTTCTTCGGGGTGATTTTGGAGTTCGCGGTGGCGATGACCCCGCCCGGCGGATTGTAGACGTCAGGCAGTTTGTCAAACGGCAGATACCCCGTCCAGTCATGTTTGCCGTCCGCGCCGGAGACGGGAACCGTGCCGTCGCCCGAGGCGCGCGTGGGGACGAAGCCCATGGGCTGGTAGCCGATATTGCCGTCCACATCACCATACACAACGTTCTGTGACGGTGTGGCAAACGACGACAGGGCTTTGCGGAACTGCTCCCAGTTCTGTGCCGAATCCAGATCAAACAATGGAATGCCGATCTCGCGCGTGTCGTAGATGAGCCACTGCAGCGCGATCTGGCGCGCCTCGCCGGGGAAGAGGCTGCTGACGATGGGCCCATGACGCGTAATCACCACGTCAAAACTCACGTCGGGCTTGCCTTTTACGTGGACCACTTCATGCACGCGCTCGGGCTTTTGCCAGCCGGTTGGAGTCTGGTACTCGCCCTGGGCGTTGAAGCTTTCCACGAACAGGTCCTGGACATCAGGATTGAGGTTGGTGAA
>JBLMYN010000146.1:0-10616 GCA_050258305.1 Actinomycetota bacterium | reverse complement strand
GGCGCATTTACAGGGCGTGGCTACGGTGGCGTAGTTGGTTGCCCGCCTTGCTGGTCTCGTTCCGTGCCGCGCTTGGCCCTGTCATGATCGTCCTCAGTCTGGTCTGCGAACGAGGGATCGTAGGTGTGACTTGCATGGGGCTGGCGCTGCTGTCAGACGTTTTTGACGGAGTACTGGCCCGGCGCTGGCGCCTGGATACGACAGCCCTGCGCCGCTGGGACACGCGCGCGGATACGTTCTTCTACGCATGTGTCCTGGCGATCGTCTGGTTGCGTCATCCGAATGCACTTGAGCGGCGTCCACTGCTGATCGCAGCGCTGATCACCGCAGAGGTGATTCAGCATGTTTTTGCGGCGGCCAAATACGGTCGCCATGCCAGTTACCATTCCTGGCTCTCGAAAATCTGGGGGCTTATGATGGCATCTGCGTTGATTGCACTGCTGGGCTGGAATCTCGATAACTGGTTCCTCGACCTCACCATTGGATGGGGAATTTTGTGTAATGTGCAAGGGTTGGCGATGTCGCTCATTATTCCTGAATGGCATCGTGATGTGCCCACCCTGTTTCACGCAGTCAAAATAAGGCGCAAGCTATTGGCTTGAACAGAAATGTCATAGCCGATGTACGGCCGAGGAGCGCCGCCGAAATCAGTCAATTTCTGCTGTTCTGAGTTTGGAACAATCTGCGGCTTGAAAAGTGGTCTCACGCTTCGCTGTGGGCCTCAAGAGCCTCAGCCAGTTCTTCCCACTCGGCCATGCGCTGCTCGAGGTCGGATTTTGAGCGGTTAAGCAGATCAGTCTGGCGCTGCGTTTCTTCAACGCTGACAAAGTTCTGCAATGCAGTTTCTGCCTGGGAGATCGCTGCTTCGAGGCGGGCAATCTCTTCTTCGAGTTCATGGCAGCGTTCCTTCATCTGCTTCAGCTTGATGGGATTCAGACGCTTTTGTCTGGGCTCTGTTGAAGCCGGACCATCTGGACCGGCAGGGACATCCTCCAGGCTCGGCTGAGCCGCGGATGTGGAGCGTGCTCCGTTGCCTGCGACTGAAAGCTCCGGCGGTGACGCAGCCTTGCCCTGTTTGCGCCAGAGATAGTCTTCGTAGTTGCCGGGAAAGACTTCCACATGTCCGTTTTCGATTTCGAAAATCCGTGTCGCCAGCCTGTCAATGAAGTAGCGATCGTGAGAAACAAAAACCACCGTCCCTGTGAACTTCTGCAGGGCATCAAGTAACACGTCTTTGGCGCGCAGGTCCAGGTGGTTCGTCGGCTCGTCCAGCAGAAGAAAGTTGGATGGATGCAGCAGCATCCGGGCCAGGGCGTAGCGGTTGCGCTCGCCGCCGGAAAGCACGCCGATGGTCTTGAACACGTCGTCTTCCGAAAAAAGAAAGCAGCCGAGAAGGTTGCGCAACTCGGTTTGCGTGGAACGCGGCGCCACTTCAAACAGATCGTCGAGCATGCGCGCCTGCGGATCGAGCGCTTTGTACTGGTCCTGGGCGAAATAATCCACCTGCACGTTATGGCCGAGCTTGATCTCACCCTCGGTTGCGGGTTCCAGCCCGGCGAGAAGCTTGATGAGAGTCGATTTTCCGGCGCCGTTTACGCCTACCAGAGCAACGCGGTCTCCACGTTCAATCACGAAATTTGCGCCCGAGAAAACGTGCTTGGGACCGTAGCTCTTAGCCACGTCTTTGGCTTCCACCACAATGCGTCCGCTGGCCGGCGGCTGTGGAAAGGAAAAGTGGATAGCCTTCTCCTCGGGCGGGATTTCGATCTTTTCCATCCGCTCCAGTTCCTTGATGCGGCTCTGCACCTGCTTGGCCTTGGTGGCCTGGTAACGGAAGCGATTGATGAAGGCCTGGAGCTGCTCGACTTTGTCCTGTTGGTTGCGATAGGCCGCCTCAAGCTGCTCTTTGCGCTGCTGCTTCTGCGCGAGATACTTTTCGTAGTTGCCGGCATAGAACCAGACTTTTTTGTTCCAGATTTCCGCGATCTTATCCACTGTAACGTCCAGGAAATAGCGGTCGTGCGAGATCAGCACGTAAGCGTGAGGATAGGCGGCCAGATACTGCTCCAGCCAGTTGCGGGTCTCAAGGTCAAGGTGGTTCGTGGGCTCATCGAGCAGCAGCAGGTTGGGTTTTTCCAGCAGCAGTTTTGCCAGTGCAATGCGCATCTGCCACCCGCCGGAAAACTCCTCCGTGCGGCGCTCCCAGTCTTCTTTCGTGAAGCCCAGCCCGTTCAGCACCACGCCGACTTCCGATTCAATGTTGTAGCCGTCGCGTGAGTGGATCTCCGCTTGTAGGCGATGAAAGCGCTCGGCGATCTGCTCATATTCCGGGCTCGAATGGTCCACTTCAGCCATGCGGTGGGCGAGTTCTTCCATCTCGCGCTGCATGTTATGAACGTCTTCAAAGACAGACAGGCATTCGGCAAACACCGTCCGGCCCGAAAGCGAAAGACCGTCCTGGGGCAGGTATCCGCAGCGCATACCCCGCTGCCGCGTCGAGGTCCCGTAGTCGAGGCCGTCAATCCCGGCGAGCATCTTCAGCAGAGTCGTTTTGCCTGTGCCGTTTGCGCCGACCAAGCCTACGCGATCGTGGGGCGTAATGAGCCAATCAAGGTCCTGAAACAGGACTTTCGGGCCAAAGCGTTTGCCGGCTTGGGTGAGCTGGATCATCGGGAGCGCTAGAACCTATTTTCTCATTGATGCCTGCGGAGAGATGTTTCAGGCCGAAGACTTCTACCGTTAACGACCCCTTGAGAAATGGCGAATGGCTCAGAGTTGGTTGGAAACCAATTTTGGCGAGCCGCAGCATTTGCGATTGTCAAGAGGAGAGGCTCGAACCGCTGATTGCGAGGGATTCGCTCTCCCAGCCCGGAACGGGAAGACCGGGCGCCCCGGGAACCCCGCTCTTGCGCCTCTGCACCTGGCGCGCTGGAGTTGTGCAACAGCTCGCCAGCCAAACAGGCTAGTCCGGGTTCTCAAAATCCTCGTCTTGAAAGATGTACGGCGCGGTGCGGATCAGCCGAAGCCGGACGCTTTCAGCACAGCTATCACATGGCGGGAAAGAGTTGCCCTTAAGCATCACTACTTCGTGAGCCATACGGTGTGCGCGGTCGTGGACAACCTCGTAAATTCCGCTTTCCGTGACCGGCTGTCCGGCGCTGTACATCTTGCCGATTCGTTTATCACCGGATGAATGGCGGGACCTGCCCTGGCCCCTCGCCTGAAACACGGTATGGCGCAACCTGAGTTCCAGATTGGGTAGTTTCGTTCTTGAAGCGCGCATGGGTGTATGCGGGAAATTTACATACCTTTGGGATGCACGGCAACAGATTTTTTCTTAACTACTTAGCGCGATGCAGATTGCGTCGAGGCCAGAGTGGTTTCCTCGCGCCACAGGACCGAAGAATCAATTTCCGCTATGGATCGCCTCCCCGTAAGCGCCATGGCTCGTTCAAGCTCTTCGCGAAGAATGCGGACCACGCGCTCCACTCCTTCCGCTCCACCGGCAGCCAGGCCGTAAGCGTAGGGGCGGCCAACCAGCACCGCGCGAGCACCCATGGCCAGCGCCATCAGAATGTCCGTGCCGCGGCGAATGCCGCTGTCCATCAATACCGGGACGCGACCTCCAACGGCGTCTACCACACGCGGCAAGGCTTCAATTGCGCCGGGCAACATGTCAAGGTTGCGGCCGCCATGATTGGACACAATGATCCCGTCAACGCCTGCATCCACGGCGCGCGCTGCGTCCTCAGGGGCCATCACACCCTTCAGCAGTACGGGCACCCGCGCAAAGGAGCGGAGCCACTCGATATCGTCCCAGTTGAAACTGGGATCGAAGAGCAGATCGTAAATGCGCGCACCGTGCGTCTGGTGGCTGGTGACCCGGAGCTTCTCGGCCAGCCCGCGCACATGAACGCACTCGATTCCTGCGGGCAGTGCGAACTGGAGCTGGCCGTAACGGCAGCCCAGCACCGGCGTGTCCACGGTGAGGCAGACGGCCGTGCAGCCCTGGGCCACGGCGCGCTCCACCATCTCGCGGGTGAAGCCGCGGTCGCGCTGAACGTATAGCTGGAACCAGATTGGCTGCTGAGTGTTGCGGGCAATCTCATCAATGGCCGTGGTGGTGAATGAGCTGACTACGAATCCGGCGCCGCCGGCGTTTGCGCCGCGTGCGGTTGCCAGTTCGCCTTCCGGGTGGAAGACGCGCTGATAGGCAATCGGCGCCAGCAGGATGGGCGCCGGCAGTTCGGCGCTGAAGAGCGAAGTGCGGGTGTCTATGTTCGAGACGTCGACCAGCACGCGCGGCGAGAGGGCCAGCCGCTCAAAGCCCAGGCGGTTTTCGCGCATGGTGATCTCGTCCGCGCCACCTGAGCGGATGTAATCGTACGCCATCTGTGACAGCCGCGCGCGTGCCAGCGGCTCAAACTGCATGACGTCGGCGACAGGCAGCGCCGGCGCGGAATTTGCGCGTACACGGCTGGTCTTCTTTTTCATACCGTCTCCACAGTTTCTTTCTTAGTGCGCGCTGTAACCGCCGTCGGCGGGGAAAGCGGCTCCGGTGATCCATGCAGCTTCATCGCTGGCGAGAAAAACTGCCAGTCCGGCCATATCCTCCGGCTGCCCGAAGCGGCCCATGGGATGCGCCGCGATCCGCTGCCGGCGGGCGTTCTCGTCCAGGTTGAAAGCTGCCACCATCTCCGTCTCCACAATACCGGGACAAATGCAGTTTACCCGGATCTTGTCCGTGGCATGGTCAAGCGCCATGGCCCGAGTCATGGCCATGACAGCGCCTTTTGAAGCCGCATAGGCCACGCGGTTGCGCGCACCCAGAAAACTCAGCACCGAAGCGATGTTGATGATGGATCCGCCGCCCGCACCGCGCATCTGCGGCATTACCGCCCGCGAGAGCTGCCAGACGGCGCGCACGTTGACGTTGTAGGTTTGGTCCCATTGCGTCTCGGTCAGCGATTCCGCCGTGCCGGGCAGAAGCACGCCGGCGTTATTGACCAGCGTATCGATTCGGCCAAGCCGCTCCAGCGTTTTCGACACCAGCTTGTCCGGCGTACCCCGGTCAGAAACATCGCCGGTTACGGCCAGACACGATGGACCAATCTCCGTGGCCGCGCGCTCCAGCTTCCCGGGATCGCGGCCGCAGATGACAATCCCGGCGCCTTCGCGAGCGAAGGCTGTGGCAATCGCTTTGCCGATCCCGCTGCCCCCGCCCGTGACGATGGCGACTTTGCCTGCCAGACGCATGCAGCGATTGTAAATCGCGCCGCTTCAAAGCCGAGCTAACCGTGATGGCTATAACGCTGTCCTACTGCTTCGCGATCCAGTCGGCAATCTTCTTAAGCGCCAGCGGAGCAATAGTCTCGTCAATCTGCGAGTATTCGCGCGGCGAACCGGTCTTCGCCGTTTGGAAAAGATGGTTCAGGCCGGCCAGCTCATCAACTTCAAAGTGAGTATTGCCGGCCTGTTCCAGGGCTTTGCGGATCGCGGGCAGATTTTGCGCCGCTGAAACCTGCACGTCCTTTTCCCCATTCAGAACCAGCGCGGGGCAGGTGGTTTTGCGCAACGCCGTTCCCGGGTCATAGCTAAGGAAATAATGGAACCATGGAGAGCTGAATTGCTTCACCACTGCGCCAATCTGAGCTTCGTTCATTCTGTTCCCCAGCTTCTCCTTCAGCTCGGATTCCAGTGCAGACGTATCGCTTGTTTGTTTCACTAAATGCAGAACCTCTCGTTCCCGGTCTGCGTCTTTTTGTGCCCTCTCCGCAGGTGCTCCGTTAGCGATTTCAATCAGTCTTGCCTGTTCCGCAAGGACCTCGTCTCCGGGTACTCCCGTGCCCGCCATCATGACGATGAATGCTACGTCATGGTTGCGGGCTGCAACCATGGGTGCGATTACCCCGCCTTCGCTGTGCCCGATCAGCCCGATTTTCTTCTGGTTGATCTCGGGTCGCGTTTTGAGGTAGGCAATACCGGCTTCGGCATCGGTAGCGAAATCCACGGTCGTCGCAGAGGCAAAATCGCTGGTGGATTTGCCGATGCCCCGGTCATCTGCGCGCAGCACGGCGATTCCGTGGCGAGTGAGATAGTCCGCCAGCACAAGAAATGGCCGATGCCCGAAGACTTCCTCGTTCCGATTCTGCGGGCCCGAACCCGTGATCAGCACCACTGCCGGGAATGGTCCAGGGCCCTGTGGCAATGTCAATGTTGCTGCCAACGTCACGCCTGGAGCCGAGTTGTTCTTGTAGCTGACTTCCTCCTCGCGGTACGGATACGGCTTTACAGGATCCTGCGGCCGAATCTTTGGGGCCAGCTCGGCCGCAGACGCCTTGGTTTTCCTGAGCAGCAGCGGGAGTGATCCTCCGCCTTGCGTCCAGGTGCCATCGATCGATTGCAGATCTTTGTTTACAGTTCCAACAAAATTGCCCGCAATCTTTTTCACTTCCATGCGCAGTTGCGATCCGTTGTGGACGATGCTGCTCACCGGGATGCCATTGGCGCCCTGATCCAGGCTGTCCAGGGTCGCTGCCAGGCCCTGTGGCGTATTGGTAATGTGAAACGCTACTCGCAACTTCATGCCCCCCGCGTTGAGTGTGCCCAGCCAGGTGCCGTCGATATCCGAGGGAGGAACTCGCCTCTTGAAGACGAGAGCCAAAGGCTTGCCTTGCGTCCAGGTGCCATCAATGGCCGAACCATCGCCGGAGATAGTACCCTCATATTTCCCATTGACAGCGTCACACGCAAACACTAGCCGCGATTGCGTGACTGCAATGGAGCTGATGGGAATTCCCAATGCGTTCTGGTCCACACTGTCGAGGGTGGCTTTGAGATTGCCATCGGCGGCCCTGGTGACGTGCAGAATCACATGCAGTTTGCCGACGCCGGTGTCGAGGGTACCCTGCCAGTCTCCGGCGATGTTGGGAGTGGCTGGGGCAGCCCCGGTTTTCTCTTGTGCGTTGCCCAGCATCGGAGCAAGCATCATGAATGCCGTCATGAGAAAAATGGAAATTTCAGTAAGCACGGTCTGATCTCCTCTCCCTCAACTTTCCAGGAGCACTGACTCCAGACTACAGCCGCCGGGCTATTGCTGCGCACTAATAAAAGCGAGGGCTCAGCCTGATGACAAGCACATCGGGATCACCGCACATTGGCAAACGTGGCGGAAACCTGATTCGTTGCCGGCGTGGTCGGCATCGGATAAATGCCGAGCGAACGTGCTGCGCCAATATCTACCGTGAGGACTTTGTTTTGTGGCGTCTTCGTCAACCATGACTGCGCGCGCCGGATCGCCGACCTGAAAGTGCCTTCCGGAAGCACGGTCAGATCAAGATACAGGATGCGTTGCGAAGCCGGTCCGAGCCTCACGCCGACAAACGCATGGCCGGGCACAATCACGATCACCGGCTGCATGCCCAGGTTTTCCATGGCGGAGGCAAAGACTACGCTCACGTCAATGCAATTGGCGTTGTTGAGAGAGAGGGTTTCACGTGGGAGACGGATACGCTGCGTCTCGCCGGGATAATTACCAAACGTGTAGATGCTGCTCACGTAGCTGATGCGCGATCGCTTCAGCGCCAGAAACACTGCCAGAGCCTGGGCTCGAACGTCTCTTGCCAGATTATGGCCGGGGACGCGGTTGTATCCGCGCAGCCTCCCTCCGGGGATGAGCTTCTCCGCACGTGAAACCAATTGCAGCACTAACTCGTCGTGAGGTGTGACCCACCGGGCCAGCAGTTGCGCGTTGGAGAACTTGCGTCCCCAATAAAGGTCGGACGAGCCATGGACGAAAACCGGGCGCTGCTGGGCGAAGGTGTGCCCGCTGCCCGGGTCCGTCACTTCCACGTCGAGGCTGGCGCGGCGGATCTCGCCGTTTTGGTAGGCATTGGCCAGAAGGTCAGGATTGATATTGAAGGTACGCACCTCGTGGGGGCCTACGATGGCAGTCTGCCGCAGCTCAGCGCTCCAGCCACGAACCTGTGCGGTGATGATCTGCATTACCGGTTTGGTGGCGGTGTTGGAGATACTCAGAACGGCTACGGGCCAGTAATCGGCGGCGTGGCCGCCGGAAAAAGCAGGGAAGATTTCGCCGCGTCCGGGCAGATTGAGTTCGTAATGTACCTGCAGCGGCGAAGCGGGTGAGCTTGCGGGCTTCATCTTGTCAGGCAATTCGGGTCCGGCTATTGGGGTGAGAGCCAGCCTGCGAACGAAGAAATAGCCCCAAGTGAGCGTCCCAGCCAGTGCCAGCGTGGTCAGAAGAAATACGAACGCAAGCGCACGAGCTGCTTTGGCAGAAAGCCCGGAAAACACCATACATTTGATTGGGTGATGGACAGAGGTGAGGGGTTGCAAAACGTTGAAAGAAGAGAACTTCAACCCTAGTCCCGATTACGGGACGGGTTGTGATAATTGTCAGCCAATCTTTCCAGAACAGTAATCTGGCCCGCCAGATCGTCGTCACGATGTTCCATTATCAACGTCTGACCGTCTGCTGAAAGATGCCAGTAATCCCGAAGGTGTATCTGCCGCGCCTTGAATTGTATCCATGATTCAATCACCAGGGCCTCACCTTCCCAGTCTACGCGGCCCGGGATGGCCGTCCCGTTGAGCGAAAAGTTCCCGCATTTCCCGGGATCGATGGAGCAATGGAACAATGCACGCTGTTCGGATCCGTCTGAGTTTGTGGATAGTATTGCCTGTTGCAGTTCGCTGCCCGAATGCTTGATCTTGACGAGCAGTGCCTGGGGATGCGGTCCGGCGAACCTGCTCTTCGCCAGATTTGCCTGCCATATGCCAGTGAAGTTCGTGTTCATTCCTGCGCTCCTGAGCCCTCTTAGCTATAGCTGGTTCTTAACCAGGCGGGCGATACGCCGACAAACTCACTTCTTGGGCGCTTGCCTCTGCAAAGGCGGCGATGAGCGCCAGAATTGGGGATCATCAGCCATCCATTCTCCTTCAGGGTTGCTCATGGCCGGGCTGACCGAAAAGATGAATGTTTCCGTGGTCAGGACGGACGCGGCCAGCAATTCGCGCAAATGACCGCGGAGACTGTCATCGAGATCATCGTAGTCCAGCAGTCCATCCAGCGCTCCGGCAGCCCCACGAAAAGCGTAATGAGGAGAAAAGGTGATGTAGGTGTCGTCAGGCATCCCTGAGAGCACCTGATAAACGGCGCGGTTATCTATCGCACCGGCGCGCTCGCGCGCGTTGCGCAGCAGGCGCTGGCTCTCTTCATACTCCTGTTCGTGCCCACGATGAACCTTGACCACCGTCACGGTGAAGAATCGCGTCCGGGGTGGAACAAGGCCGTGATTGCGGGAAAGATCATCACGGTAGCGCAAAAAAACGGTGTGCGGATCGAACACCAGATCAGTCTTTGCATCCATCAGCCGGTTGATGTCGGAGGCGAGTCCGCTATTGTGAAGAAAAGGATCGTCGCTTCTTTCCATGGCAGCGTAGGAGTCAAAGCCGGAGATGAACCATACTTCCTGCGGGCCGGTTCTGGCTTCCATCGCCAGATACGGCCATGCGCTGGCGCGGGCACAGGCCGCCGCTGCCTGGTTTTCAATCCTGCTGTACTCCGCCATTTTGCCGGGCTTCACCGAATCCACGTAGATTTGCAGTATGCCGGGCGGGGGCGGAACATCCACCTGCTGCGCACAGGCGGGCAGGGCAAAACACACGAACAGCAGGATGGAAACGGCGGGACGCATGCGCACATTTAAGCAAACAGCGGGGCTGATGTCATCCGGAAAAGGAAGTGACGAAAGTTTGCTACGAATGCGACGCAACCGGGACTTTCGCGTCCACGAAAGCCACCGCTTCTTCCAGGATCTCCTGCACCAGCGCGGGCGAAGACGCTTCCGCGTAGATGCGCATCAGAGGCTCGGTGCCGGAAGAGCGCAGCAGCACCCAGGCCTCAGCGCCTTTGTCGTAGATGGGAGCGTCGAGAAAGAACTTGATGCCGTCAAGGTTCTCCTTGCGCAGGATTTTGAAGCGGCCAAGAGACGTGGTGTCACTGGCCGAGGCGCGGGCGATGGCGGCGTTCTTTATGTCGTTAGGAATGTGCAGGTCGCGCCGGGCATAAAAATGGGGACCGTATTCGGATTGCAGTGACGCAACAAGCTGTCCCAGGCTCTTGCCTTCATCTGCCATCACGTTGGCCAGCAAGAGCGAATTAAGAATACCGTCACGCTCCGGCAGGTGGCGCTGCATGCCAATGCCGCCGGACTCCTCGCCGCCGATCAGCACCTGCCGCTCCATCATGAGATCACAGATGAACTTGAAACCGATGCCGCACTCCACCAGGTTGCGCGAATGCTTCGTGGCAATGCGGTCAAGCATGCGGGTGGTGTTGAAGGCGCGCACAACGTCGCCTTGCCAATCGCTGTGGTGTGTGAGCAGCCATTGCAGAAGGATGGAATAAATCTTGTGTGAATCCACAAAGCTTCCGTCTTCGGCGGCGGCGCCAATGCGGTCGGCATCACCATCCGTGGCGAAGCCGGCATGGCATTTTTCTTGGACCACGGTATCCTGCAGCATGCGCACGTGCGGCTCAATGGGCTCAGGATTAATCCCGGGGAAGAGCGGGTTCACTTCGTTTCTGATCT
>JBLMYN010000145.1:0-2951 GCA_050258305.1 Actinomycetota bacterium | reverse complement strand
GTACGCCGTTCATTCCCGCGCACGGCCGCCGCCGCATTGTCTTCACCCCCGGGCCCGCGGGGTTCCGCTTCTATCACACCCACATGCGCGGAGGCGCCAATCTCGCTTTCAGCACTTACAGCGGCCAGGTTGGTCCGGTTTATATCGAGCCGCGGAACGAGCCGGGCAACTACGATCGCGAAGTCTTCCTGGTGCTCAAGGAATTTGAGCCGTCCTTCAGCCGTGGCGGTGACATGCCGCAAAACTTTCTTTCCCCGGCAACAAAAGTGACCGGCCTGAAAAAGCAGGGTGAGTCCGCCATGCGCGCGTCGCTCGCGAAAGGCATGCCGCATGGCTACGAAGTTGGCTACCGCTCGTTCACCATCAACGGCCGCATGCTGGGTCATGGCGAGCCCATTCGCGTGAAGCGCGGCGAGCGTGTGCTGTTTCACGTGCTGAACGGCAGCGCCACAGAGATTCGCAGCCTGGCACTGCCCGGACATACATTTCAGGTCGTCGCGATGGATGGCAATCCGGTTCCCAACCCCGCGACAGTTCCCGTTCTCTGGCTCGGAACGGCGGAGCGAATCTCTGCCATTGTGACCATGAACCATCCCGGGGTGTGGATCATGGGCGACACCGCCGATGATGACCGCCACCACGGCATGGGCATTGTAGTGGAATACGCCGGCAGCAAAGGCAAGCCGCAGTGGATGGCGCCACCGGATTTCAAATGGAACTACACTCGCTTTGCCAAGCCCGGCTCGACCGCTGCATCTCCCGATGAAACCTTCAACATGCTCTTCGCCAAGGACAACGCCGCCGCAGACGGCTTTAATATGTGGACGATCAACGGCTCGTCGTATCCCATGATCAACGCGCCGGCGCCGCCTTCATTTCATCTGAAACAGGGGCGCAGGTACCGGCTGGCAATGCGCAATGCCAGCGATGATATTCATCCCATTCACCTGCACCGCCATATCTTTGAGCTGACCAACATAGCCGGCACGCCGACCGCCGGCATCATGAAGGACGTAGTCATGGTGGATGGCTATCAGGAGGTCGCGGTGGACTTCGTCGCCAATAATCCCGGGCTGACCCTGTTTCACTGCCATCAGCAGCTTCACATGGATTTCGGGTTCATGACGTTGTTCGACTACGTTTCCTGAGCACGAAAGAGCGGCAGGCGGCCTCGCCATGGTGGGTAGAGTCCTCGCTTTTTCGCCGGAAAATCCCCTAGTTCCTGATTCAGTATTTATCGGGTAACCGGAGCTGTATTATGATGGCTAAACGAATCCAAAGCAGGATCCGAGCCATATTTGTTCAATGGAAAGCATGAGTGATCGCCCAGCCTCGTTGATGGATGATCCAGTTCTGGATCAGGCGAAAGAACCGCTGATTTCCGCCGCGGCGAGCCAGTCGCCGGAAGGCGGCTTTCTGGACATCCTGCTGCGCCTGGCGGCTTGGAAAAAATTCATTCTCATATTTGTTTTCGGCTCGGCGGTGCTTGCAGCCATTGTGGCCCTGATCTGGCCCAAAACCTACACTGCCACGGCAAAGATCATGCCGCCGCAGGAGCAGCACTCATCCGTTGCCTCTGCCATTATGGGCCAGTTGGGGCCGCTGGCCGAGATGGCGGGAAGCAGCCTGGGAGGGCTCAGCAAAAGCCAGGCTGACCTCTATATATACGTGCTGCGCAGCCGCACGCTGGCCGATGATCTGATTGACCGCTTCTCCCTGATGAGCGTCTATAAAACCAGGCAGCGAGTCAAAGCGCGTGAAAAACTGCAGGACAACACGGACATAACTTCCGGGACTGAAGGCGGAATTTCAATCGCGGTCTCTGATCACGACCGCCAGCGCGCGGCCGACATCGCCAACGCCTACGTGGACGAGCTTAAGAAACTTACGCAGACGCTGGCCGTCACTGAAGCCGGACGCCGCAGGATGTTCTACGAGCATGAGGTCCAGCTTGCCGGCGACAATCTGTCGCAAGCGGAACTGGCCATGAAACAGACGCAGGAGAAAACCGGCATCCTCATGCTGGAACCGCAGTCGCGCGCCATGCTGGAGGGCCTGGCCGGATTGCAGGCCCAGATCGCGGTGCAGGAAGCCGATGTGGAGTCCATGCGCTCCTTCGCCACCGATGAGAATCCCGACCTGAAGCGGGCGGAAAGCCAGTTGACGGCAATGAAGGGGGAACTTTCCCGCCTGCAATCGGGAAAGGTCGGATCCTCGATTGCTGACATGGACATGCGCAAGATCCCGGAAAAAGGATTGGAATACGTCCGCTCGCTCCGCGAGCTCAAATACCGGGAAGCGGTTTACGAGGCCATGACCAGGCAACTCGAGATTGCCCGTGTGGACGAGGCAAAGGACGCGGCGGTAATCCAGTTCCTGGATAAAGCCCTTCCCCCGGAACTCCGCTCCTCCCCCAAGCGCGCTTTGATCGTGCTGACCGTCGCAATGCTCGCGTTTTTCCTTGCCGTGGCAATCGCACTGGTTGCTGAACGAATCAAAGCTGACCCGTTGCTCGCGGCACGTCTTCATCTCCTTCGCGCGCGTCTGTTCAGCGCGCCGGCCAAGCGATAAACCTGCAGGAGATCACCCAAGCCCCATTGGTGCCTGGCGAATACTCTTTCACACCCGGGACGAAGGCTGCCCGCCCGCGCAGCAAACAACGCTGACAATCTGAGCGCCGGTCCGAATCACGAGCAGACTAGGAGCTAGGCTGGGCCACCGCGCATGCGGTGCCGACCACCTATTCAGTTGTCAATGAACGCTTCTGATCTTCTTCCATCAGCGGCGACTTTCTCGCCCTTCGCTCTGCCCGGACATCTGCCGTGTTGCGCTTTTAAAATTCGCCTTCATTTGCGGCCAAGATTTCGGCCCCCCCCCCCCGGGGGGGTGCCCCCCTGTTTTTCACGGTTTGGTTGCAAATAAATGTACTTACCCAAAAACGACCCAGCCTC
>JBLMYN010000144.1:0-6676 GCA_050258305.1 Actinomycetota bacterium | reverse complement strand
GCTGGTTCTGTGGACGCCATCGAACTCGCCGCTACGATTCTCTGCAAAAAACGGAACACTCACCGGAGACCTCAAACCGCTAACAGCTTCTGCCGGGAAGATAGCCATAGCGAATCCTGCGCACGCTCCTTATGGCCGCGCTGCTGCCGCTGTGCTGCGGCATTACGGAATTTATGACCAGGTGAAACCCAGGCTGGTTCTTGGCGAGAACATCTCGCAGACGGCACAGTTCGCCGAATCCGGCGATGTGGACGCGGCGTTCCTGGCCATGGCCATCGCCGTCACGCCGGAGATGAAGCAGAAAGGCAGCTTCATAGTCCTTCCCCAGGAGAGTTACCCGCCTCTGGATCAGGCTGCTGTGATCCTTCGTTCCTCCCAGCGGAAGGATCAGGCACGGCGATTCCTCCAATTCCTGCGCGGCCCGGAGGCACGGAAAATCCTCGGCAATTTCGGCTTCGAGGTGCCGGCAACGTGAGCTGGCAGGCATTCGTGCTTACGGCCAAACTGGCAACTCTAACGGCGCTGATTTTGTTCGCGCTCGGGCTGCCGCTTGCGTTTTGGGTCGCCTTTTCACCCAGGCGCTGGAAGTTTGCCGTGGAAGCGATGATTGGCATGCCGACGGTACTGCCACCCACGGTTCTGGGATTTTATCTCCTTGTGGCCTTCGGCTCCGGCACCTCCCTGGGCCGCTGGTACCAGCACTTAACAGGAGGCACGCTGGCCTTTACTTTCGGCGGGCTGGTGGTGGGTTCGGTCATTTACAGCCTGCCCTTCGCCGTGCAGCCCATGGTGGCGGGAATCCGGGGAGTAGACCAGAAATTGATCGACGCGGCCCAGACTCTGGGTGTGCGAAAGCTGAAGATCTATCGCGAAATTGTCGTTCCGCTGGCCTGGCCCGGCCTGCTCACCGGCGTGGTCCTGAGCTTCGCGCATACGGTGGGCGAGTTCGGGGTGGTGCTGATGGTGGGCGGGAACATTCCCGGCGTCACACGAACGCTTTCCATCGATATTTACGATCAGGTGCAAAGCCTCAACTACAGTTCGGCGAATCAGACTGCGCTGGTTCTGCTCCTGTTCTCCTATGTCCTGCTCTGCCTGGTATATGGCCTCAACCGCCGCAGTTTCACCTGGACCAGCCGATGAGCGTTCTTGAGGTAAAGCTGCGCAAGAGCTTCGCGCCGGGGAAGGTGCGCCACTTCGGTGTGGACGTCGAGTTCACCGCGACACCCGGCGTAACCGTCATCTTTGGTCCATCCGGCTCGGGGAAGACCACGATCCTGCAATGCATCGCCGGACTGCTCCAGCCGGATGAAGGCCTGATCTCGATCGGCGGCGAGCGCCTTTTCGATTCAGCGGCCAATGTTAACTGTCCAGCACAGCAGCGGCGGATCGGATACGTCTTTCAGGACCTGGCGCTTTTTCCCCATATGACCGCCGCGGAAAACATCGCCTTTGGCATACGCGTGAACGGCAGCCGCAAGACCGAGATGGTCCGCAATATCCTGGAACGTTTCAGTGTCACGCATGCTGCAGAGCACAGGCCCGGCGAGATTTCCGGCGGCGAGCGCCAGCGTGTGGCCCTGGCACGGGCGCTGGTAACCGAACCGCGTCTTCTTCTGCTCGACGAGCCGTTCTCCGCGCTTGACGATACCCTGAAAACGGACATCATCGGCGACCTGAAGCAATGGCTGGCCCAGCACCAGATTCCAGTCTTGCTGGTAACTCATGACCGCACGGAATCCGAGGCACTGGCCGGACGAATACTGGCGCTGAAGGAAGGAACCGTTATTGCGGTATAGAACCTTTACAGGTTGATACTGCATGCCGCCTGCGCACGCGCCACCGCTTCATCAAGGCTCCCAAAAACAAACATGGGTTCCAGGACTTGTGGTCCTGAAACCCTGCGGAAGCAAGCAGCCAATCGCCCTATGTTCCCTTGCTTCCTTGAATGTAAGACCCTTGAAACGCTCACGCGGAACATATAGACCGGCATTTTTCCCCGAAGAAAAGCTTTTTTGAATAAAAGCACTTTTTCGGCGCAAGTGGGCCTGCTCCCGGCCGGCTACTCTGTTCCCTGACGCTCTTTCGGCTGATCCACCATCAGGTTGACGAATTCCGATCCCTTCAACTGAGTTGACCACAGAGTTGCCCCTGTATCGCGATGCAGGCAGAAAACGCTGCCCCGTATCCCGATAAACACGTTCGCATTCATCAAACACACTCCCTCAGATATCGTCTCGAACGTGTCCTATTCCAACAAGACAAGATTATTTGTTTTGCACACCGCTCTCGGCCGGCTGTTTTCCCATGTCGCCGAACGGCCAAAGGCCCAGCGGTTTCAGGAACACATCAATATGCTTTTTCGTGAGCATTTCGGCCGTCTTCTCCGGAGGCCACGGGCCGGCCAGGCGCTCCGGGCGGTCCGCGATCCAGAAAGCGGTCAGGCCCATGATGGTGGCGTTGCGGATCAGCAGGTCCGGCTTGACCTTGTCAAATGTATCCACCGCAGAGTGGTGCGTGTATTTGTAGTCCGGCGAATCCTGGCCCAAATTGATGCCGGGTAGTCCGGCGAGAATAAATGGGCCCGCATCGGTGCCGAACACCGTGTTGTCATCCACCTTGATGTCGCCGAACGCCTGGGCGGATTCGGTGAACTTTTTCATGGCCGGAATCAGATCGTCGCGTCCGCCCATGTTCAGGCTCACCACCGGTCCCTGGCCATTATCGAGTATCACGGAGGCGAGGTGGTTCTTGAGTTCGTCCTTGTGCATCCTGGTGTAAGCCATCGATCCCAGCAGTCCCTGCTCTTCTCCGGTGAACAGCACAAAGCGGATGGTGCGCTTCGGCCTGAAGCCGCTCAGCTTGATGGCCTTGGCCGCGCCCAGTGTGGTGGCGACACCGCAACCATCGTCGGTCGAGCCTTCAGCAAGGTCCCACGAATCAAGGTGCCCGCCCACCACAACGACCTGCTCGGGATGCTCGCTGCCGCGGATCTCGCCCAGCACATTGGCCGACTCCACCGGCCCGCTGGTCACCTTGTTCTGCACATTGATCTTGATGCGCACGGTCTTGCCCTGATCGAGAAAGCGCTCAAGCTGCTCCTGGTCTTCTGCGATCATGCTGACCACCGGGATCTCAAAATAGGCGTTGTACCCCAGCGCTCCCGTATGCGTGAGCCGCATGCCGGCCGCCAGCGCTCCGCCCTGACCGCCGATCACCGCCCCGGCGTGAACCGCCTCGGCTTTCTTGAGAATGTCGCCAAATTTCATAAATAGCCCGCGCGCTGCCGGACCTGTTGGCGGCGTGCCTTTGCGCACAATCAACAGAATCTTTCCTGTCCAGTTGCCGGCGTTGTTCTTCATTTCATCATCGGCCTGCAGCAGGTTCACCGGGACCACCTCGGCTTCCACGCCGCCGGCGGGCGTCGAGCCCACCCAGCCCATGGAATCCACCACCAGCCGTCGCTGTATCGGCGCTGTCAATTCGGCGCTGGCGGAAACGCGTGTCCATCCGCGCGAGATCTGCCACTTCTCGGCATGAACGTTCTCCAGGCCGATGGCTTTCATCTTCGCGATCCCCCAGTCAATCGCCCTGGCCGCCTGGGGCGATCCGGTAACGCGCCCGCCAATGTAGTCAGAGAGCTGTTCCAGATCGGTGTAGGATTCGTCGGTCATCATGCCCTGTCCGGCGATCGCAGCCAGCGCGGGCATGGTTCCGTCTTCAGCTGGCGAGGCGGGCGCGGGCGATGCCGGCGCCGGCGCGCTGGAAGCCGCCCGCAACAAAATCCCCACGGCCAGGATCAGAGACAACTGGATGGAAACGCAAAACAGTTTGCGCATGAAAATCTCCTGCAAAAAAGACATGAATTGCTCAACAATTATCCTCTTCTGGCCTCGATTTGTAACGGGAGCCCAGGCCCGCGCTCCACCCCATAGAGCGGATGGAATAAGCCGTAGCCGCCTGCCCGGATAAAATACGCTCTCGCTCCCGACGCATAAGCGGTAAAATCTTCTTTAGACTCCCGGCATAACTTTTTGAACCCGCGTCCGCCGCTGCGTTGTCACTTGATCTGAGGGCTCACATCAATGACCAAAAACGAAATCCTGAAAAAACACAAGCAGTACCTGTTCCCTTCCATTTTTACCTATTACGCCGATCCGCTGGTTACAGACCACGCCAGTATGCAGTACCTGTGGGATTCTGAGGGCAACAGGTACCTGGATTTTTTTGGCGGAATCGTCACCATCTCCGTTGGTCATTGCAATCCTCGCATCACCAGCAAAGTGAAGGCTCAGGTGGACCGGCTGCAGCATGCGTCCACTGTATTCCCCAACGAAGGCGTGGTGGCGTTGGCGGAAAAGCTGGCGCAGATCACTCCCGGCGAGATCAGCCAGACGTTCCCATCCAACAGCGGCACCGAAGCCAACGAAACTGCTGTGCAGCTCGCGCGCATGTACACCGGGCATTTTGAGGTTGTTGCGCTGCGGCACGGGTACAGCGGACGCTCAGCCCTGGCGCAATCGCTCACCGGGCAAAGCGCATGGCGCAAGTCGCTGCCCGCTCCGGCGCCCGGCTTTGTTCACGCGTTGAATCCTTATTGTTATCGCTGCCCGCTGGGCAAAACGTATCCCAGTTGCGAAGTGGCCTGCGCCCGCGATGTGGAAGCTGTGATCCAGACCACCACATCGGGGCAGATCGCCGCATTTCTCGCCGAGCCCATTCAAGGCGTTGGCGGATTCATCACGCCGCCGAAGGAATATTTCAAGATCGTGTTCAAGATCGTCAAAGATTACGGCGGGCTCTTTATCTCAGACGAGGTGCAGACGGCGTGGGGCCGCACCGGCAAGCGCTGGTTCGGCATCGAGCAGTGGGAGGTCACTCCGGACATCATTACTTCGGCGAAAGGGCTCGCCAATGGCGCCCCCGTCGGCGTGACTATGACGCGGCCGGAAATTGCCGCCAGCTTCCAGGGACTGCAGATTTCAACCTTTGGCGGCAATCCCGTGACCTCGGTCGCGGCCAGGGCCGTGATTGACCTGATCGAAGAAGACCGCCTCATGGACAACGCCTACACCGTCGGCAACTATTACCGCGAAGGCCTGGAATCACTCAAAGAGAAATACGACCAGGTAGGCGATGTGCGCGGTATGGGCCTGATGCAGGCCATGGAGTTCGTGAAAGATAAAGCCGGCAAAGAGCCTGCGCCCGCCGCTACCAACCAGTTTATGGAAGAGTGCCGCAAGCGCGGCCTGCTGGTGGGCAAAGGCGGACTCTACGGCAACGTGATCCGCACCTCGCCGCCGCTGAACATCAGCAAGAGTGACGTGGACGAGGCCATCCGCATCATGGACCAGGCGCTTGCGGCCATTTCGCCCGCATTGGCCGGGGCGGCAGGGTCGCGCTGAGTTTCACAGGCCAACTGCGTTAATATGGATGGCCGAGGAACAACGAGAAATGATGGCCACAATGGTTTATTGCACTGCCTGCGGTAAACAGCTTCACGAATCAGCCGTCAGTTGTCCGGCCTGCGGCGCCGTGCAGCAGCCCCGAGCAGCAGTCGCGGCGGTTGCCCCGCCGCCTCCGCTCACGGACAAGCGGATTCTGCCCGCATTCCTGCTTTGCTTCTTCATAGGAATTTTCGGCGCGCACCGCTTCTACGTGGGAAAAACAGGGACAGCCATCGCCCAGATTTTTACCATTGGCGGTCTCGGCTTCTGGACGCTGTTCGATCTCATCCTTATCATTACCGGCAGCTTTACTGACAAAAATGGCGTGCGCATTACGCAGTGGACGTGATAGAGCAACTAGTAGCCAGCCATTAGCAACTAGCCGGAGCTCGTCGAGCGAACTGCCAATGTGATTGCCTTTTCCGTGTGGGATTCCTGGGGTGTCAAAGCGCGTTTGCAACGCGCTCTAGCTTTGCACCGCAGCCACAGCCGCTGCTTCTCCCGCCAGGATATCCAGCACGCGGCGCACATCACTCACCTCGCGCAGGCGGATGGGCAGAAGTTCCAGCCTGACCAGCAGCGGCGGAGAAACCACCAGCCTCCCTACCAGACTCGCCCTTGCATCCGCTTCGGCAATGGCCGCGCCCAGCGGATTTCCCGAGAGCTGAGCCAGATTCGTCGCTTCCGCCCAGGCGCAGTCGCGCGCTTTGGTCATGCTGAAATTGATGATCGTGGTCTCGGTGCGCAGCCCGAAGGTATTGAGCAGCGCCACCCACGGCGAGATCTCCGCCATCTCCTGTTCCACGGCGCTCACCTGCTCGGCCAGCACCGTGTTGATCAGGTCGAAGTCGGCTTGCAGTCCGGCAATCTGTTCTCCGGGCGCACATGTTGCCGCGGCAATCCCAAGATCGAGATTGATGTGCGCGTTCATGCCCGCCAGCAGGTGTTGCAGCACCAGCGGCGGCCAGTGCGGCACCGCGTCAAACGCCAGCTTCCAGCTAACCGTGGTCGGCTGTGCCTTGCGCCACGCCTCGAATGCACTGAGATAGCGGTTGGCAAAGATAACGTCCAGCCGCTCCATGCGCGGGCCGTCCTGGAATCGCCCGGCGGCAATTCCCTGCTTCACCGCCCTGGTCACGCGGCGATAGAGCGCGGCAAAGTATCCGGCGCGGTTCCGCTCCTCGCGCGCCCAGCCGATGATCGCGTCGAGCGAGCGAATTACGTCATCA
>JBLMYN010000143.1:0-8591 GCA_050258305.1 Actinomycetota bacterium | reverse complement strand
ACGGCGCCGCCGGAAAAGCAGAACTGCCGCACCGATCGTGGAAACGGTGCGGCAGTTCAGGAGTATCCAGGTGCTTCGAGTTTCGCCTACCACACGTGACAGGCGTTTTCGCTCACCATTTTGTCTCCGGGCTTGCAGTGGAACGCCTTGGCGAAGTCTGCGCTGTTTTGCACGGTCCCGATCACGCGGAACTTCCCGGGTGAGTGGGGATCGATTTTCGCCAGCAGGCGCGAACTTGCGTCGGTGCGGTTCTCACACCAGATCTGGGCAAAGCCGATGAAGAAACGCTGTTCCGGAGTAAACCCGGCGATGCTTCTCTCCAGCTTGGGATCCTCTGCAAGGCGCTTGCGGAGTGCGATCAGCGCGATGTGGATGCCGCCGTTATCCGCTGTGTTCTCCCCGAGCGTGAGGCGGCCGTTCAGATGGACGCCTTCGACCGGTGAAAACTGGCTGTACTCGTCGGCGATGCAGCCGGTTCTTTTGTCGAACTCCTTCCGGTCGGTTTCAGTCCACCAGTTGCTGAAGTTGCCCTGCGCGTTAAACTTACTGCCCTGGTCGTCAAAGCCGTGGGTCAGTTCGTGGCCAATCACCACCCCGATGCCGCCGAAATTTACGGCGTCATCCTCGCTCTTGTCGAAGAACGGAGGCTGAAGAATGCCGGCAGGGAAATTGATGTCATTGTTCGACGGGCTGTAATAGGCGTTCACGGTGGGCGGGCTCATGCCCCATTCCTTCTTGTCGAGGGGTTTGCCGATCTTGTTCCAGTTACGATGAATCTCGAAACCACGGGCGCGCTGCACGTCACCAACAAGGTCGCCGCGAACGATCTTGACCGTGCTGTAGTCGCGCCATTTATCGGGATAGCCGATTTTGTTGCTGATGGCCGTCAACTTTTGTTCCGCTTTTTTCTTGGTCTCAGGCGTCATCCAGTCGAGGCTATGGATATCATCACCCAGCGCGCCTTCCAGCGCCTGGACCATCTTCAGCATGCGTTCCTTGCCTTCCTTGCCGAAGGTTTCGTCAACGTAGGGCTGACCAAGTGCTTCGCCGAGCAGCCTGTCAGTGGTCTGCACGCAACGCTTCCAGCGCGGCTGCAGTTCCTTCTGTCCGGAAAGGTACTTGCCGAAGAAATCAAAGTTGGCGTTCACAAAGTTGTCTGACAGGAAGGGCGCCGCAGCATCCACCACATGCCACCGCAGGTAGGTCTTCCAGTCAGCAATTGGAACTGTATTGATGACCGTGCTCACCTTGGCAAAAAAATCGGGAGGAACAACGTTTACGTCCGTGAAGCTGGGCGCGCCGGTAGCGGCAAAGAACTTTGCAAACTCAAAGCTCGGCGCCAGCTTCTCGAGTTCTCCCATTGTCATTTTGTGATCGCGATTCCTCGGGTCGCGCAATTTAACGCGCTCAAGGGCAGGCTCGGCAAGCTTGGTCTCCACATCCATGACCGTCTGTGCTTCTTTCGCCGCCGTCGCAGGGCTGTCACCCAGAAGCTTGAACATGACGGTTACATGTTCGAGATACCTGGCGCGGGTTTCCTTGGATTTATCGTCCTGGTCGATGTAATAAGCACGATCGGGCAGGCCCAACCCGCCCTGGAAAATGGCCGCCATCTCCATGCTGGCATTGTGCAGGTCAGGCTGCGCGCCGAAGCCGAACAAGGACGGCACTCCGACTTTGTGCAGGTACGCCACCGTGGACATGAGCTGGTCTTTGTTGGTGATTGCCGCGATGCGGTCCAGCTCCGGTTTGATCGGTGCTGCGCCCCTGGCATTGACTGTTTTCACATCCATGCAGGATTCGTACATATCGCCAATCTTCTGCTGGACAGGAGTGCGTTTGGGATTGTTGGCCGAGTCCTTCTGAAGGATCTGGTGCAGAATCTGCCGGTTGTAATCGGCGAGTTCATTGAAACGCCCCCAGCGCGCCTCATCCGCCGGTATGGGATTATTCTTGCGCCAGTTGCCGCAGGCGTATTGGTAAAAATCCTGGCAGGGACTTACGCTCTTATCCATCGCCGCCAAGTCAAAGGATTTGGGCCGGGTGACAGGTTTGCTGGCGGAGTCTGCATGCGCGGAGGCGCCCGCCGCAGCTTTCTTTTGTGGTTTCTTATGGCCGGTTTGCGCAAACGCGAAGACGGCCAGGAGTAAAGGTATGAACAGCGACCTTCTAAAAAGCATAGTTGCCTCAGAGATGGAATGTCAGGAAAACTGAGCATTCTATGCCCGTTTCTCGGGTCTGTAAACCGTGCAGTATCAGGCGCTGCCGGCGCATTCAACTTAAGTAATTTGGAGGAGCACTTTCTTTATTGCTTCAGAGCTTCAAACTGCTACATTATGGAACTCAAGAACTAACGGCCACTGGTACGCAGCCAAGCCCCTTGAAAGCGCCCATGCCCGCAGCTTACGGACAAAATTCTTCCTCCATCAGCCAGGTTGGGAATGGCGACGGGAACCTTATTGTCCGGAGCGAATCCCTCAAAAGAGTCTTGAAGCTGGCAGAGAAGGTGGCGCGGCATCCGGCGGCCGTACTCATTGTGGGTGAAACAGGCACCGGCAAAGAGATGATTGCCCACCACATCCACAACTGCTCGCTGCGCTCGCGCGGCCCCCTGATTGATGTTAATTGCGCGGCCATCCCTGAACATCTCGTTGAAAGCGAACTGTTCGGTTACGAAAAAGGGGCCTTCAGCGGCGCCGATTCCACCAAACCCGGTTTCTTCGAACTGGCTGACAAGGGGACCCTGTTCCTGGATGAAATCGGAGACCTGGACATGAAAGTCCAGGTAAAACTGCTGCGAGTGCTTGACGGCGCTGCTTATTACAGGCTGGGCGGAAGTAAAAAGGTGAGCATCGACGTTCGCGTGGTGGCAGCCACAAACCGGAATCTGGAAGAGCTGGCAGCGCAGGGCAGGTTCCGCGACGATCTTTATCATCGCCTGGCGCAGTTCACGCTCGATGTGCCTCCGTTGCGCGACCGTCCTGAAGATGTGCTTGGGATTGCCGAACAGGTCCTGCACGAGCACTATCCTGAATCAATGTTCACGCAGGACGCAGTGGACGCACTGCTGTGCCATTCCTGGCGCGGCAATGTCCGCGAACTGCGCAACGTGGTCTTTCGCGCTGTGTTGCAGGCGCAGAATCCCCAGGAGGAACTTACCGTTGATGACCTTCAGCTCCCTGGCTCTGAGCCGAAGAAAGCGGCAGTAACAGAAGGCGATCTCGACGGCATGGAGCGGCAGATGATCTTCCAGGCTCTGGAAAAGCATGGAGGCAACCAGGGCAAGGCCGCCGATACGCTGGGCATTTCGCGGCGAACTCTGTTGCGCAAGCTCAAGAGTTATCGTCAGGAAGCAGAGCAGGTGCCGGCGGGAACGCTGAGCTTGAGCCAGCAACGGTACTATCGGGCTGATGTGGAATTGCCGGTGATGCTGAAATACGCCAGCGAACAGTTTGAGGGCGTGCTGCTCAACCTGAGTCTGGGAGGCGCCGGGGTTCGAACTGATCGCGCCTTAAAATTTGGCGCGCCTGTCTCTCTGTACTTCGCCATCCCCGGAACCAACAGCGCGGCGGACATCCTGGGCCGGGTCGCCTGGACCCAGAAAGAAGGCAATCACGGAATCCAGTTTGCTGACGTGCCCTCTGCGCTTCGAGCAACCCTGCAGCGGTGGCTGCAGTCCGAAATGAAAAAAGATGGATGGGAACTCGGAACAATCGGATAAGGATTCCTGCCGCGGATTCACGCGGAGCAATACAGATCGATAAAAAAAGTGATTAATGTGTCCCGGCGGACACGGCGTCTGCGGGCGGCCACACTGTTTACGCATTCTCCGCCGTCTAACTCTCCTGTAATCAACATCATCTGCTTTGGCCTCCTCGCTGCAATCTGCATGGCTGCTGCGCGAGCAGCGGAGGTGATCAGGATGACGCAGATGAATACAGCAGAACCCAGGAAGCCGCGGGGCATTGCTCGTGCCATAGCCCGCATCTTCGGATTGGGCATACCAGCCACAGCGGTGATGACGGCAGCGCTGGCGGTGGTCGTCGCGGTGACGGTTGACGGCTGCTCCAGCAAGAGCAAGCAGCCAGTCCAGAACTCAACCCCCCAGACAAACGTTGCAACCCTTCCGGCGCCGAGCCCAACGCCGGCGGCGACACCGGCAGTGGTCGCAAAAAAGAAACCGGTGAGAAGGCGGCCGGCAACGGTTACGTACGTTGACAAGACAGACGGAATCTCCTTCCGCTATCCCTGGAAATACAAGCTGCTCACCCCGGAGAAAGGGGAGCATGCCAGGGATGAACTGGCCAAGCTGCCGACGAACTTTGTTGATGTGGAACCGACGAACATTGTTGCAGTCGAGTTGATCAACGGTCCCGCTACCTCGTTCATGAACGTAAGCATGGTGAAGGGGATCACGGCAGAGCAGTGCCGGCAGTTTGCCAACGCGTCTCCCCAGAGCAGCGATGAAGTTCCCATCGAGCCGAATGACGAGTCTGGTGTATCCAAAGTGAGCATGCGCGGCATGGAGTTCGCGAAAGCGGACGACGTGACCGAGCAGCTCGATGCGCGGTATTACCATCACTTCGAACCCGGGCCGGATAAGGGCATGGGCTCCTGCTATGAGTTCGCTCTGGGGCTCTCTGAACCGCCGGAGAACACAGCTGAGATCGACTACGTGGGCATGTTCCAGCAACTTGAGCGGATCTTCAGGACCGTAAAGATCGAGCCAGAGCCGGTTCCTGCGGTGACGGCAAGCCTGCCGGAACAACCGATGGGTGTGAAGAATCCACAGTAAGTGGTTGTCTCTCCGCGGCGCAAAACAGCCAGGCTCCATAGGGGGTCTGGCTTTTTACGTGGTGCGCCCAATCTGGTGGGGATTCGCCAGTTTCGGTAAATTATCCTTGCGGGCGTGACCTTGGCCGCATGCAGACGTCAAACACAGCAGTGACGCGGAGAAGACCATCGTGTTAAGCGTGATTCAGGACCTCAGGTACGGGCTGCGGGTGCTGCGCAAGAGCCCGGGTTTTTCCATTGTCGCCGTGCTGGTGCTTGCGCTGGGAATCGGCGCCAATACAGCGATCTTCAGCGTGGTCAATGCGGTTCTGCTGCGGCCATTGCCATTCAGGGATCCCGCCGCGCTCGTGGATGTGTGGCATGTGCCACCGCCAAAGCAATTTCCCGGCATGACGAGATTTTCTGTCTCACCGGCCAATTACCTCGACTGGCTGCGCCAGAATCACAGTTTCCAGAACATGGCCATTTACGGCGGCGCCAGCATGAATCTGACCGGTGGAGGGAAACCCGAGTTCGTGGCGGCCGCGACCGTTTCGGCGGACTTCTTTTCCGTGCTCGGCGTGAAGCCCATGCTTGGACGCACCTTTCTCCCGGGTGAGGACCAGGTCGGGCATAACCGGGAAGCTGTGCTCACGCATGCCCTCTGGCTGAACCGGTTTGGCGGCGATCGCGGTGTTGTGGGCCGCCAGATTACGCTGAACGGCGCAGCCTACACCGTTGTGGGCGTGATGGGACCGGAGTTCTTTTATCCCGAATGGAAAGAAAAGCTGTGGGTTCCGCTTGCATGGACGCCGAAACAGGCAGCGGTCCGGGACAATCACAATTTTCTCGTCATTGCCCGGCTCAGGCAGGATGTGGATATCAAGGCAGCGCAGGCAGAGATAACAGCCATTTCCAGCCGGCTGGCGCTGCAGTACCCGGAAGATGACAAGGACTGGGGTGCTCTGGTAGTCCCCTTGCGCGAAGACATTGTCGGGGACGTCAGACCGGCGTTGCTTGTGCTGCTGGGTGCGGTGGCTTTTGTGCTGCTGATTGCATGCGCGAATGTTGCCAACCTTCTGTTGGCCCGGGCGCTGGCGCGGACGAAGGAGGTGGCTATCCGCACGGCTTTGGGCGCCAGCCGCGCCCGATTGATGCAGCAGTTGCTGATCGAAACCACATTGCTCGCATTAAGCGGCGGCCTGGCGGGGCTGCTGGTGGCAAAGTTTGGTGTGGATTTAATCGTCAAGTTTCTGGCCCAGCAGTTGCCGCGTTCAACCGGCATAGGCCTTGACGCTCAGGTGCTCGGCTTCACCCTGGCAATTTCCGTTCTGACCGGAATCGCCGCAGGATTGATGCCTGCATGGCGGCTGAGCAAAGCCGATATCAATGACACACTGAAGCGGGGCATGGGCAGGGCCGGCGAATCCGGCGGCAATCGCACCCGTGCGGCGCTGGTGGTCTGTGAAGTGGCGCTATCTCTCATGTTGCTGGCTGGCGCAGGACTGATGATCCGCAGCCTGTGGAACCTGCGCAGCACCAATCCCGGGTTTGACGCGCACAATGCGTTGACGGCGTCTCTGCCAATTCCCAGAAATAAATATGCCACTCCAGAACAGGAAATCAGTTTCTGGAACCAACTACTGCAGCGCGTTCGCGCCCTGCCGGGAGTCGAGTCGGCGGGCACAATTGACGATCTGCCTTTCAATGGCGGATCACACCAGCCGATCATGATCGCAGGCCGGCCCGTGGTGCCCATGGCGGAGCAGCCCGAAGTCGACGTCAGGGCCATCAGCACGGGATACCTGCACTCCATGCACATTCCGCTGATTCGCGGACGCGATTTCAATGATGACGATACTGCAGATCGGCCGGGAGCGATCCTCATCAGCGAGGCCATGGCCAGGCGCTTCTGGCCGGGTGAAGACGCCCTCGGAAAGCGCCTGACGTTGTGGTTTACGCGCGACAAGGTGCGTGAAGTTGTGGGGATTGTGGCAGACGTGAAGCTGGATTCGCTGGACCAGAAGGAAACCAACTCAGCGCTGTACGTTCCACTCACACAAATTTCGGTTCCAACCGGTGAGGATTGGCAATCGTTCGGGTTCGAACTTGTCGTGCGCACTAAAACGCCTCCGGGAGAGATTGCTCCGGCTCTCACGAACGCCATCCATCAAATCGATCCCGAGCAGGCGGTACTGCACCCGACCACGCTTGAGGACTTCACGGCCGAATCCATCTCACAGCAGCGCTTCAACATGCTGCTGCTGGCTACCTTCGCAGCGCTGGCCCTGCTGCTGGCTGCCCTGGGAATTTACAGCCTGCTGTCGTACACCGTCCGGAGCAGGGTGCGTGAGATCGGTATCCGCATGGCGCTGGGGGCGCAGATTCGTGACGTGCTGAGGCTGGTGATTTTTGACGGTATGAAGCCCGCGCTCATCGGCCTGGGTATTGGGATCGTCGGGGCGCTGGCTGGAGCACGCGTGATGGCTGGTCTGGTTTTTGGCGTCAAGACAAGCGACCCGGCAACCTTCCTGGCAGTTTCCGCGTTGCTGGCCATGATTGCGTTGCTGGCGACCGTTGTTCCGGCGCGTCGCGCGGCAAGAGTCGACCCGATGAGGACGTTGAGGGACGAGTGACGTAGTCTTTCGAAAGTCGTCCCTTGTTATGGTCAATGGTCACTTGTTGATCTTTTCGAGTAGATCGAAGACTGGCTGGTACAGAGAGCTTAAGATCTGATTGCCGGCCAGGGCGACCACAAACGCAATGGTCACGGTCAGGGCAATATTGGGCCACTTTGAGGGAACAAACAGCTGCTTGGCGAGCACAAGCGCTGCCGCACAGCCAAAAAGCATTGGGTAATACCATCTGTAGTTGGCGACCAGGAACAGAGTTCCCTGGCGCAGTTCCACGGCGTTGTTTGCAAATAGATTCACCGATGCTGCTGTCAGGCGATAAAGAGAAAAGCCGATCCACGCGAAGTAGCAGCACGCCGCGATAGTGGCGATCCAACTGACAATCCCCGGTCCTGTGTTCTGTTTGCGTTCAGGTGCTTGAATTGCTGTCACGTCAGAAAGTTCCTATTTACTTGTCTTCAATTCCTGCAGATCAATCCCCAACTGCTGGCATTTCTTGTAAAGGTGACTTCTTTCCAGGCCCAGGGCCTTCGCGGCATTCGTGATGTGGTGGTTCTGGCGCTTGATTTCATCCAGGATCACCTGGCGCTCGAACTGCTCCACCTGATCGGCAAGCGTTCCTGTGCCGGTAAAGCCGTGGCCTCCGCCAGTATTCATCGTTCCTGCCGGTAATGCGGAGCGAACTGTGTCCACGGTGATGGTATCTCTCTCAGCGAACAGGAGAAGGCGCTCCACCACGTTTCGCAGTTCGCGGATGTTCCCAGGCCACGAGTGTGCCTGCAGCGCCTGAATGGCTTCGGGCGCAAAGGTTACTGGTTTCCAGCCATTCTGTTTTGTGATCTGTTCTGCAAAATGATTGGCAAGCGCAGGAATGTCTTCCGGACGCTCGCGCAATGGCGGCAGCGAGATGGGAAATACGAAGATACGATGGAACAGGTCCTGGCGAAACGCGCCCTGTTTCACCTGTTCCTCAAGGTTGCGGTGCGTGGCCACAACCACGCGAACATTGACTTTGATGGGTTTATCGCCGCCGATGCGCTCCACCTCGCCCTGCTCCAGAACGCGCAGCAACTTGGTTTGCATCGCCAAAGGCATGTCGCCAATCTCGTCGAGAAACAAGGTGCCTTCATGCGCCTGCTCGAACTTGCCGATGTGCCGGGCGCCGGCGCCGGTGAACGAGCCTTT